>CAVDMD010000097.1:0-8966 GCA_963609975.1 bacterium
ACACTGTGCGGTATTGCATATCCGGACCCGGCACCGTTTAGTCCAGAAGGAGGTGAAACAAATGACAAATTATGAGCTTATGTTCATTATCGACCCTGCTTTAGAAGACGACAAGAAGGAGGCTACAGTTGAAACCGTAAAAGGTATCATCGAAGCTGACGGTACAGTCGGAGAAGTAGACGTATGGGGACTGAGAAAGCTTGCTTATCCTATCCAGAAGAAGAACGAAGGATACTATGTGGTAGTTGCATTCCAGGCCAGCCCTGAATTACCTAAGGAACTTGACAGAAGACTTAGAATTTCCGAAGTAGTAATGAGACACCTTATAATCAATAAGGATGAACAGTAAGGAGGGAGCCCGGCATGAACAATGTATCATTAATCGGCAGACTTACAAGAGACCCTGAGGTGAGATATACCCAGGATCAGATGGCTATTGCCAGATTTTCTGTTGCAATAGACAGACCCGTAAGCTCCGGCAAAGAAAAACAGACGGACTTTCCGAATGTAGTTGTATTCGGCAGACAGGCCGAAAACTGTGAGAGATTTCTTTCCAAGGGCAGACTTGTAGGCATCCAGGGAAGAATCCAGACAGGCAGCTACACCAACAAAGACGGCAACAAGGTTTACACGACCGAGGTTGTTGCCAATAGAGTTGAATTCCTTGAATGGGGAGACAGACCATCGGGAGCGGCAGCGCCGGCAAGACAGGATGATGACATCCCTGCAGGCTTTGAGGCTCTTGAAGACGAGGATATCCCGTTCTAGGCTTTCAGGAAAGGAGATAATCTACTATGATGGATAGAAAACGCGGTGGCATGAGAAGAAAAAAAGTATGCCAGTTCTGTGCAGATAAGACTGAAACTATCGACTACAAAGACGTTGAGAAGTTAAAAAAATATGTTACAGAAAGAGGTAAGATTTTACCTAAGAGAATAACAGGCACCTGCGCTATGCACCAGAGAGAAGTAACCAAGGCTGTCAAGAGAGCCAGAATCGTTGCTTTACTGCCATACACTGCTGAATAACAGGCAGTTTACAAAATGTAAACAACCGGAATGAGTATTATACTTGTTCCGGTATTTTAATTGTGCGGCAAAAATGATAGAATATATTAAATATATTGCAGGGGAGTGAGTGTATTGAAAACAGGATTTATAGGTGTGGGCAATATGGGCGGCGCCATTTTGAGAAGCTTTGCAGCTTCAGAACATATAGAAAGCGGCAGCCTGTATATTTTCAGCCGCACAAAATCAAAAACAGAGGCAATTGCGCAGGAGCTGGGAGTTAAAACCTGCGGCAGCGCAGCGGAGCTTGCAGAGCTTTGCGACATCATAATCATAGGGGTCAAGCCCGATACTGTTGCCTTTGTAGCAGAGCAGATAGCGCCTGTGTATGCGCCTGACAAAATTATTGTTTCAATGGCGGCAGGCGTCAGTATCAGGGCAATTGAGAATATGATAGGCAGGCCTGCAAAGATAGTCAGAATAATGCCCAACACGCCTGTTATGGTGGGAGAGGGTATGACAGCCATATTTACAAACAGCAATATTACAGATGAGGACAAGCAGACGGTGTATGATATGTTCTGCAGGACAGGCAGAGCCAGATTCGCAGACGAAGACCTGATACACTGCATTATAGGGGTGTCGGGATCAAGCCCCGCATACACATATATGTATATAGATGCGCTTGCAGAGGCGGCGCAGGCAGAGGGCATGGACAGAAAACAGGCGGTGGAGTTTGCAGCCCAGTCGGTTCTCGGCGCCGCCAGAATGGTGCTCGAAACAGGAAAGTCGCCTCAGAAGCTAAGAGATGATGTGTGCTCACCGGGCGGCACCACAATAGAAGCTGTCAGAGCGCTGCAGCAAAACGGCTTTGCAGAGAAGCTTGCGGAGGGCTTTAACGCCTGTGTCAGAAAATCGGAGGATATGAGCAGATGATAGTTGAAGAAAAAACAATATCAAGTGAAATGATATATGAGGGAGCAATACTGAACCTCAGAAAAGACAAGGTTACGGTCAGAGAAGGCAAAACAGCCTACAGAGAAATAATCGAACATAACGGTGCGGTGGCGCTTGTTCCTGTGACGGCAGACGGCAGGGTGGTAATGGTAAGGCAGTACCGCAAGGCCTGCGAAAAAGCGCTGCTTGAAATTCCGGCAGGCAAGATAGACAAGGGCGAGGAGCCTGCTGCCTGCGCGGCAAGAGAGCTTAGAGAAGAAACAGGATATACGGCAGAGCATATTGACCATATGAGCGAATTTTATGTTGCCTGCGGCTACAGCGGAGAAAAAATCTCCATATATCTGTGCACGGGGCTTACAGCCGGCGATACAGATTTTGATGAGGACGAATCCCTTGACATACTGGAGATACCTTTTGATGAGCTTTATGCCATGTGCCTCAATGATGAGCTTGAAGACTCCAAGACAATAGTGGGGATACTGATGGCTAAAGAGAAACTGGCACAAAAACAGCTTCAAGACACGCACACGCCATAATCAGAATCAGCAAAACAACATTTACTATAATATACGGGCCTGCCTTCTGAGGCAGGTTCGATTTTTCTGCTCCCGCCTTTTTTGATGACAGGAAGCTGAAGGCATAAGACAGTGCAAACGACGCGGCAAGTATGAACAGAGGCACCAGCAGCATATTCTGAGGTATCACCGAAAGCATTATGAGTTTAAGCCCGTCTGCGCTCATACTGTCAATAATCACAGTGCACGAAAGCCCCAGCGCCGCACCCTTGTAAAGCAGCGGCAGCATCGAAACCGGCGCGCCTAAAACCGTGAAGCCTCCGGTAAAAATGACCAGCCAGAGTACGGCATTTTTTCTGAATGCGGTTTTCGCATAGTCTGTAAACGATATGTCTGCGGCATCTCCTGCAAGAAACGACAGCAGATGCTCGGCTATGGCCTGTTTTTCGCCGGTTTCCATAGTGACAGCCATAAAAATCCCCATAAAAAGACCCGATAAAAACACAAATGATGATATTGAAATCGCCCTGCTTCCGGGAAGCGAAGGCAGCGGTATTCCTGTATTCATAAAAACCTCCGAAAATCCTTCTGATTATAGATATGATGCAATATATGTTTTTAGTACAACTTGCAAAAGCAGCCGAAGGGATATATAATCGGGGTATGGATTATTGTAAACCGGCAGGAGGAACGATATGTACAGGGACAGCTTCATAAACCATCTCAAAAATATTAAAAAAGCCTCGGCAAATACCATAGAGGCATACAGCAGAGATATAGAGGGCTTTCTGAAATATATGGAGGCAAACGGCACAGCAGATTCTGCGGCCGCAGTCAGCACAGATATAACAGGGTATATGCTGAAGCTGAGAAGTGAAGGACGATCGGCATCCACAATTAACCGCAAACTGGCATCGCTGAGAGCCTTTTACTCGTTTCTTGCAGATACAGGCCGTATTGCCAAAAACCCTGCGGCAGAGCTTACCGTGCCAAGAGCACAGACAAGAGAGCTTGAATACCTGAGCGTTGAAGAAATCGAAAGCCTGCTTGCTCTGCCTGACGCAAGTGTGACAGGAATCAGAGACAGAGCCATACTTGAAATAATGTATGCTACAGGTATGAGGGTAAACGAACTGATACAGGCAGATACTGCAGATATCAATACGGTGCTGGGCTTCATATCCTTTGACGGCTCACACGGCAAGGCGCGCATTGTACCGATGGGACGACCCGCAAGACAGGCTGTTGAAACATACATCAGAGAGGCAAGACCGCAGCTTATCAAAGACAGAGAGGACAGCGGCGTGCTGTTTCTCAACTATTACGGACAGCCGCTTACAAGACAGGGGCTATGGAAGATAATAAGCGGTTACGGAGAAAAGGCGGGCTTTGAAAACGGCCTTACTCCGCACATACTCAGAAACTCATTTGCGGTTCATATGATTCAGAACGGAGCCGATATCAAATCACTGCAGGAGCTTATGGGACATGAGGATATTACGGCCATGCAGATATACATGAATATCAGAAAAAACAGAATCAAAGACGTATACGACAGCACGCATCCGAGAGCATAAGACCTCGAATGCGTGTTAATTTACGTTTTTTTGTTTGACAAATGAGGCAAAAGTGTGGTAAAATACCGATAATACGTTATTACAGGGTATGAAAGAGAAATTGAGATGAAGAGATTAATTGGTATATTAACCACACTGACACTGCTGTTTTCATTTCCGGCAGCGGCATATGCGGACGTGCAGACCAAAGCTTCAAATGACAGTATTACACTGAGCTGGGAGCGGGACAAGAACGCTACAGGATACTATATATACACAAATGATACGAAATCGGGATATTATTCACTTGCGGATGTGGTTGTGGGCAGTGACAACACAGAATATGAATTTACAGGCCTCAAAAAAGACAAAACCTACTGGTACAAAATAAGGGCCTATTACATAACAGACAATGACTTTACATTCGGCGAATATTCAGAGCCTGTTGACGAGCGCATCAAACTTGAAGCCCCTGACAGCCTCAAGGCAAAAGCGGTGTCCGACAGCGCAATCAAAATCTCGTGGGACGAGGTGGATAATGCGGACGGATACAAGGTATACAGGTACAATTCTTCAAAAGAAAAATACATATGCATCAAAACAGTGGACGCAGACACCACAGTATACAAAAATACGGGGCTGGATGCGGACACCAAAAAAACATACAAGGTTGCAGCCTACACCAAAGAAGGCAGCAGGACTTACATAGGCTACAAATCAGGCAAGGCCTGTGCAACCACCGATAAGGCAGACGGTGCTGATGCTCTCATAGACAAGGCGGAGTCAAAACTTGGCTGTGCCTATGTTTCAGGAGCCGCAGGTCCAAACAGCTTTGACTGTTCGGGATTCGTACACTGGGTATTCAAAAATTCGGGAGTATCCTCTGTGAAGTTTTCAAGATCGTCGGCGCAGGGCATCTACAGCAGTCTCAAAAAATATGACATAGGCAGCACTTCGCTGTCAAATGCCCGCAAGGGAGATATACTTTTCTTCGGAAGCGGTAAATCAAACATCTGGCATACATCGATATATTACGGAAACAGCAGACACATACACGCATTCTCAACATGGGGAAAAGTTGCAATAAATCCGGTAAGTATGTCTACAACCAACAAAAAACTTGTGGCGATTGTAAGACTGCCGATGTAACAGATAATAAACAGTATGGATAATGATGGCGGCCTTTAGGCCGCCGGTTATATTATCTGATTTCTTTTGTGCTCAGACCTGTATTAAATCTACCTTAATAAGGTTTATTAATCCTCCGCGGCAACAGGCAGGACAAGTCTTGAGCAGTAGAGATCGGGGTCTATTTCACGCCCTGTGCAAGGGGCTACTATGCCCATGACGCGGGGGTCGCCTGCAGGTGTCAGGCCTCGCTCCTTTACCTCTCTGCCAAGGGTAAGCCACGCAGTATCAAAACTGCTGTAGCTGCCGAGATAAAGCACCGAAAGCGCTTTGCAGGCAGGAAAGACCACTGCTTCCTCAGGCGCTTTTTTTGTTGACACGGGAACGCATACATGAAAAGTGAAAGGTTCTTCGGAGATTTCCCCTCTCAGGTAATCATACCGCTCGCTTATGCAAAACAGCGGCTCTCTCCCCAGCGTGTAGCCCTTGCTCACACACTCTCCGTAAAAATTATACATGGCGATGTATTTTTGCTGTATCGTCAGACCCTTGTGGGTGCTTACGCAGCAGGTGTATTCCGGCAGGTCGATGATGTCGGAGAACAAATTTCCCCTGTGCCCTGTGCGAAGCTGCAGTTCCTCCACGCTTCTCTGCAGCATAGACAGCTTCTCTTCAAGGGGTGCAAGCAGAACCTCCGCATCGCCGCCGCTGGCAAAGTAAGATGCGATTTTCTCCGCCCCAAGCCCCATATATTTAAGATTTTCTATCTCGATAATATGCGAAATATTGTGGTTGTCATAATATCTGCGTCCGCTGACAGGGTCGGTATACGCCGGGGTCAGAAGCCCGCTTTCCTCCATCCTCAGTATGGTGCTTCGGGAAATGCCGCAGGCTTTCGCCGCCTCTGCGATCCTAAACATTTTTTTTGTGTCATTATTCATGGGCTCACCTCAAACGCTTTCTTTCGCTATGCTTTATTCCAAATCATATCATCCGGACCGGGATGATATATGTGCTGCTGTCTGTCGCACTCAAGGATTCTCTAAGACAGATAATTGCCCCTGTGCCTCTCGGCAGGGATGCCTTGTCCGGCAGCTTAAATGTCCTCGTAATTTGTGCCGGCGGATTAACGATATTCTTGATTTCTATAGGATGGAGCTGTCCGTCGCTCTCCGGAATCAGATCAATTTCGTTACTGCTCTTGTCCCGGTAATAATGCAACAGACAGTCCTGCGCGCTGTTGCTGTAGGTTTTCATAATCTCCGAGACAACGTAGTTTTCCAGAATCGCTCCGTTTATGGCTCCATTCATCAGGATTTCGGGCATTGAGTACCGAGTCAGGTAACAGACAAGACCCGTATCAAAGAAATACATTTTCGGCGTTTTGATTGTCCGCTTCTGCAGGCGGCGGCACGAATGAAGTCTGCGAACATAACCTTGTCTGCGCCGGGGATATCGGTGGACACATCACGGTCAATATAGGCTTGGATACAGCTGCTGTAGAAAACATTTCGATCCTTGTACCTGCCACTCCTGTGGCCGGGAAGCCCGCCATCCCAAATTCTTTGATATATCTCGCCGGGCGTTCCGGAAGAAAGAGAAGCCTTGTGCTTCTGCAAATTGTCAGGCTCCAATGAAAAGGGCGAAACCTCTTTTGCCCCGCAAAGCTCGCCTTGTGACAGTGCGGACATACGAAGAATTGCCGATATTCCTGCCGGTGGCTCCTGCGCAAGTTCCATCAGACGGTAGGCCTGAGAGCCTGTCAGCCAATAAGATCCGGGCGCAGCGCCGTTATCCACGGCTATCTTTATATAAGAAAAAAGTTCCGGCGCCTACTGAACCTCATCTATAAGAACAGGCGCAGGATGCAGCTTCAAAAAACATCGCGGGATCTGTTTTGGCAAGCCTGCGCTCCTCAAAATCATCCGGCGAGACTTCGGTTCGTGTCGTCCCCTCCATCAGATGCCTGAGCATAGTGGATTTTCCCACCTGATGCGGGCCGGTCAGCAGCACGCAGGCATAGTCCTCATTTATGGCTATAAACTTCTTTTCAAGCTGTCGCTCGATATACATTACCTGTCTCCTTGGGCTAAAATACGATATACCTATATCGTAGCCTAAAAGCATGAAAAAAGTCAATAAAATTGATAAAAAAGCTTGATTCGTTCACGGGTGAACGATGTATCATAAACATAGAATATACTAAAAAACCCGCCTCTGTCAATGGTTTGTTGGCAGCGGATAAATATCACAAAAAATACCATGAGGAAGGGGCAACGAAATGATAAGTTTCAGAAAGAGTTTTCAAAGGAAGATTTTAAGCGCAGTAGTGTGTCTGTGTATGGTCTGCACACTTGCAGGTGTGGCAGCCATACAGGCAAATGCAGATGCAGTACCCGAAGACTTCAGCTTTAATGTGCAACTTGCAGATAGCAGCACATACCGCTATTACGAAGGCAGCGACACCGCTGCATTCAGCAGTTCAAACTGGAAAACCGGCTTAGGCAGCTACGATGGAGACACTATAACTGCCACAAACACAGACAGCTCCTCCACCATACAGCTCAGGGAGAGCGGCAACTTCAGAAATGCCGAATACATCCTTGTGCCTTTTACCATGAGCGTTACTGTTCCGGCATACACAGCCTATGCCGTGGACACCAAATTTCAGCTTTCCATGAACCGCAACGCCAAGGGATCCACATGGTATGTTTTCGAGTGGACAGGTAACAAAGATAATGCCGCCTATAACAAGTCATTTTCCACCCAGATGAATCTGAACACGACCGAGGGCTTTGTGTATCGCGCTTACGGCAATGATAAATCCTATACCCCCACCGAGAAAGGGACTTTAGTATTTGACAATCGAACAGGCGATACGGCTAAGACCATCACTCAGCAGTATGCTATTTTTGCAGGCAACAGCAAATCAGGCTCCCTGCTCAAAAGCTACCATCACAAGCTGGAGACAAGTCTGACCCTCACACCAACCTCAGTTACCGCAACCAAGGTCATTACCTATTATATCGGGGACACATATTATGGTAAGCAGCAATCCAGCGATGATTCTGTTACAATTTCGACCTCAAAGCCTTCCAAAACAGGCTATGTGTTCACAGGCTGGCTTGGTTCGGACGGCAACACCTATCAGCCGGGCGATCTCTATACCGGCAACACAGGTCTGGAACTGACAGCACAGTGGAGTGAAGGCAAATCTACAGTTACCTTTAATGCAAATGATGGAGCGGTAAGCACTGCAAGCAAAGAAGTTCGCGTAGACAGTACCTACGGCGATCTGCCGACTCCGACAAGGGATTACTATACATTCCTCGGCTGGTATACAGCCGAAACAGGCGGGAGCAGGGTAACAAGCACCACAACCGTTACCAAGACAGAGAATCACACTCTCTACGCCCACTGGATGAACAAAACAGCATATGTGAAGCTTGACCCTAACGGCGGCAGTCCAAGCAGCAGCGTTACAATGAACGCAGGCGAGAAACTTGGCGATATTCCGGGTTTTGATAATAATCCTACCAGAACCGACTATACCTTTGCGGGCTGGTACACAGACAAAACAGGCGGGAACGAGGTAAAAGGTGACACCGTTATCTCAGAAAGCGTCACCTATTATGCTCACTGGACCGGCAAAGAGTCTACTGTTACTCTGAAATATAACGATGACAGCACGCAGGACGGTACTATAAATGTCAACTACGGCGGTACATACAGCCAGCTGCCGGCTCCGACACGAACCAACTATACATTTGACGGCTGGTATACAGCCGCAAGTGGCGGGA
>CAVDMD010000098.1:0-8836 GCA_963609975.1 bacterium
CCTGTGAATACAGCGGTGTGGAGCTTGTGACCTCACCGCTCAAAAGAATTAACGGCAGGTTCGAGATAGATTTTGGCGACTTAGAGCGCAAAGCAGGTGACCCGTCAGCAGCGATAATGCTGCTCTGCAACCCGCACAATCCTACAGGGCGTATGTGGACGGAAGCGGAGCTAAGACACATAGCGGAGATTGCAGAAAAAAACAATCTCTGGGTTGTTTCGGATGAGATACACTGCGACCTGATCAGAACAGGAAACAGGCATATACCCATGGGAAAAATAATGGAAGAGTATCCGCGCCTGATAACCGCCATGTCTGCAAGCAAGACCTTTAATATTGCAGGGCTTTTGCATTCAAACATAATTATAAGGGACAAAGATGAGAGAACAGTATTCAAAAAGCGCGACAAGATGACAGGCTCGCTTAATCCGCTGTCGCTTGCGGCTCACAGGGCGGCATATGAGCATGGATGGGATTGGCTGTGCCGGCTCAGAGAATACATTGACGGCAATTTCATCATGGTTAAAGAATTTATTGCAGACAGTCTGCCGGGGGCAGAGTTTGAAATACCGCAGGCTACATATTTTGCATGGATAGATATGAACAGACTGCTGCCTGATACAGATGATCTGCCGATGTTCTTTGCCGAAAACGCAGGGGTGCTGCTGGAGGGTGGAGACAGGCTGTTTGCAGGCAATGCAAAAGGATATATCAGGCTCAATCTTGCAATGCCGAGAGAGGTTGTCAGAACAGGGCTTGAAAGAATTGCCGATGCGGTGAAAAACCGCACATAATCAAAGTAAGGCTTTTTAGACGCAGATATTTGGTGTATACTGATACAGATAAACAAAAACAGATACTGATATCCGGAGGTGGATTATGGCTTTTAATGCTGAAAAAGTGAAAAACGAAATAGTTGAATGGATAAGAGCATGGTTTGAAGAAAACGGGCCGGGCTGCAATGCGGTGCTTGGCATATCCGGAGGCAAGGACAGCTCTGTTACGGCGGCGCTCTGCGCAGAGGCTCTTGGCAGGGACAGGGTTATAGGAGTGCTTCTTCCAAACGGAGAGCAGTTTGATATAGACGTTTCAAAGGCTCTGTGCGAGCATCTTTGTATTAAAAACTATGTGGTAAACATCAAAGATTCATATAACGGAATGGTCAGGGAACTTGAATCTGCTCTTGATGAGGTAAGCACGCAGGCATACACAAACCTTGCGCCCAGACTGAGAATGTCAGCAATATATGCGGTAGCGCAGTGCCATAACGGCAGAGTTGCAAACACCTGCAATCTTTCGGAGGACTGGGTGGGATATTCCACCAGATACGGAGATGCCGCAGGAGATTTCAGCCCGCTGTCGTTTCTGACGGTTCAGGAGGTAAAGGCTGTAGGCAGAGTATTGGGACTTCCCGATATGTTTGTTGAAAAAACACCTATAGACGGACTTTGCGGCAAGACGGATGAGGACAACCTCGGCTTCACATATGCTGTGCTTGACAGATATATCCGTACAGGAGTCTGCGAGGATCCGGAGATTAAAGAGAAGATAGACAGGAAGCACAAGGCGAATCTGTTTAAGCTCAGATTTATGGACTGCTTCAAATATGAGCCTGCAAAATAGTGCAGGCTTTTACCCCGAAAAGCATTGAGTACACAAACTGGAGATTTTTATGGTTAAAATGGTTTTTGAAATAGATGAGGTTCTGCTGTTTTTTGCGGCATATGCGATAATGGGCTGGATTTCCGAAGTTATATTTGCGGCTCTCAAGACAGGCAGATTTGTAAACAGAGGCTTTCTCAACGGACCTTTGTGTCCGATATACGGCTTTGGCGTTGTGGCGGTGGTGCTGGCCCTCTGGCCTGTCAGAGACAATATGCTGCTGCTGTTTGCAGGTTCGTTTGTGCTTACGACAGCGCTGGAATTTGTGACGGGTCTGATACTCGAAAAAGTGTTTCACGATCACTGGTGGGATTATTCAAAAGAACCGTTTAACATCAAAGGCTATGTATGCCTGAGATTTTCGATAATGTGGGGCATCGCCTGCGTTATGGTTGTAAAAGTGCTGCATCCGCTGGTTGAGGCAGGCACAGATGCGCTTCCGGTATGGCTCAGATGGGTGATTATAGGTATATTTTATGTGTATCTGTTTGCAGACCTTGCGGTTACGGTTACGGATATCCGTAAATTCAACAGAGGCATGGACAAAATGGCAGAGCAGCTTCATGAGCTGTCGGACTTTGCGGGAGAGCATATAGCTGACGCAGCCATAGTTCTTGGCGAAAAAGGCGAGGACATCAAAACAGAACTTGAAACGAGGAAGACCGAAGCCAGAACACGCTTTGAGACAAGGCGCGATGCATATGAAGCGTTTTTCTCACTGCCTGCGGTCAGAAGAAAAAACAGGCTGTTCAAAGCCTTCCCTGATCTGAAATCGCATATCAGAGAGAGAATGATCAGACAGACCGGGGAGGAATACAGAGCAGAGCTTGAGTCGCTGTTTGAAAAAACATTCGGCAAAAAGTAATACCGGAGAGCCGGCGCGAATATATTTTCACTTATGAAGAAATTGTTCGGAGCGGCTCTTTTTGCATATTTTGCAGCAATATCGCTGCTTTTTATGACATTGCCAAAATACGATATATATATGACCGCACCGCTTGACACCGTCAGAGTGACATCTGAATACGGATACAGATGGGGCAGGCTTCACAATGGCATTGACCTTGCCGCAGACAGAGGGGAGGCGGTATATTCGGTATGCGGCGGCACGGTTGCAAAAGCGGGGACTGCCGGCAGCTTCGGCACAATGGTGGAGGTGGCCTGCAGTGAAAGCATTACCGTATACTATGCTCACCTTGACAGCACAGATGTGGTCAAAGGGGACAGGATTGCCAGAGGACAGATAATAGGCAGAGCTGGCAGCAGCGGCAATGCGACGGGACCTCATCTGCATCTTGAGATAAGATACAACGGTAAAGCGAAGAATCCTGCTCAATTTATTGATAAAATCGGCGGCGTGTAGTATAATCTAATATGTATGTACATTTAGAACAGAGAAGAAGGATATGAACTGATGGCATTTTTCAGAGATGTAAGAGAAGATATACAGGAAGCAGTAAAAAAAGACCCGGCGGCACGAAACGGATTTGAAGTGCTGCTTTGCTATCCGGGAATATGGGCCCTTATATTTCACAAGCCTGCTCACTGGCTGTATCTGCACAAATGCAAGCTGCCGGCAAGAATGCTGTCTCAGCTTATACGCTGGTTCACAGGAATAGAGATTCACCCCGGTGCGACTATCGGCAGGAGATGCTTCATAGACCATGGCATGGCTGTTGTAATAGGAGAGACGGCAGAGGTGGGAGATGATGTCACGATATATCAGGGCGTTACACTCGGCGGTACAGGCAAGGACACGGGCAAGCGCCACCCTACCATAGGCGACAGAGTGGTTGTAAGCTCAGGCGCCAAGGTGCTGGGGCCGTTCAGAGTGGGCAACGATGTCAAAATCGGCGCAGGCTCTGTTGTACTCAAAGAAGTACCCGACGGCTGTACTGTGGTGGGCATACCGGGCACGATAGTAAGACGCGCGGGGCAGCCTGCCGAGGAGCTTAATCAGGTGGATATGCCCGACCCTGTTGCAGTTGAAATGGAATGTTTGAGAAGACGTATAGTGCTTCTTGAAAATAAATTGAGAGAAATCGAAACCAAACAAAACGACGAAAGGAACTGAAATGGAAACTCTAAGATTATATAACTCTCTGACGAGAAAAAAAGACGAATTCAAAACAAGAGAAGCAGGCAAAGCGGGTATGTATACCTGCGGACCTACGGTTTACCATTTTGCGCATATAGGCAACCTCAGAAGCTACATCATGGAGGATGTGCTCGAAAAATATCTCAGATATTACGGATATGATGTCAAAAGAGTAATGAACATTACAGACGTGGGACATCTTTCGAGCGATGCCGACACAGGCGAGGACAAAATGGTCAAGGGCGCCAGGAGAGAAAACAAGACAGTTATGGATATTGCCCGATTCTATACAGATGCGTTTTTTTCGGACTGCGCCAAACTCAACATCAAAACCCCTGATGTTGTAGAGCCTGCAACCAACCTTATACCCGAATATATCGAAATGGTATCAAAGCTGCTAGAAACAGGGCACGCATATATTGCAGGCGGCAATGTGTACTTTGACACATCCACAATAGACAAATACTACGTATTCAACGATCACGACGAGGAGGATCTGGTGGTAGGCGTAAGAGAAGGCGTATTTGAGGACGAAAACAAAAAAAACAAAGCGGACTTCGTCCTGTGGTTCACCAAATCGAAATTTGACGATCAGGAGCTCAAATGGGACAGTCCGTGGGGCGTAGGCTATCCGGGCTGGCACATAGAGTGCTCGGCAATATCAATCAAGCATCTTGGCGAATACTGCGATATACACTGCGGCGGCATTGACAATGCCTTCCCTCATCATACCAACGAGATAGCCCAGTCAGAGGCATATCTGGGACACGAATGGTGCAGGCAGTGGTTCCACGTATTGCATTTGAACGATGAAACAGGCAAAATGAGCAAATCAAAAGGCGAATTCCTTACTGTATCACTGCTTGAGGACAAGGGCTACAATCCTGTTGTATACAGATTTTTCTGCCTGCAGTCGCACTACAGAAAAACCCTGACATTCTCATTTGAGGCTCTTGACAACGCAACAGCGGCATACAGCAAGCTGATAGCCAAGATAGCGGCTCTCAGGGCAGACGACGGGGCTCAGCCTGACGAAGATGCGGCAGCAGCTCTCAGAGAGAAATTCAACAGGGCAATGTGCAATGACCTTAACACATCTCTTGCGATTACGGCGCTTTATGATGTACTCAAATACAAGACAGACGACAGAACCAAGCTTGCGCTGCTTGACGAATTCGATCAGGTGCTTTCACTTGACCTTCTCAAAGCGGCGGCAGAAGTAAAACAGAAGGCCGAAGCAGAGGCCGCAAAGAAGATTGAAGGTGTTGACCCTGAGATCCTTGCACTTGTTGAGGAGCGTACAGCAGCCAAAAAAGCCAAGAACTTTGCAAGGGCAGACGAAATCAGAGATATGCTCAAAAAAAGAGGAATAACTCTAAAGGATACACCGCAGGGCGTAGAAATCATAAAGGAATAGGATGGACACAAAAGATATAAACACCACAGCGCTTGCATATATCGGGGATGCCGTATACGAGGTATATGTCAGAGAGTATGTGATGAAATACGGAGAGGCACACGCGGACAGACTTCACAGAGAGGCTGTCAGATATGTCAGTGCGGCAGGGCAGGCGAAGGCAATCAGAAAAATCTTTGACAGCCTTGATGAGGAGGAGCAGCAACTTGTCAAAAGAGCAAGAAACCACAAATACTCATCAAAAGCCAGAAGCGCAAGCCCTATGGACTACAAATGGGCCACAGCCTGTGAGGCACTGATCGGCAGGCTTCATCTTGACGGCAATACCGCCAGAGAAAAGCAGCTTGTGTCACAGATTATAGAGATTATTGACAGTGAGGAAATCTGATGTCAGGCAAAAAAGTTAAAAAGAAAAAACTTCAGAGCCATCGCTTTGAAGACGCAATTAAAGACTATGCGAGAACCAACAGCGCCTATACCGACGAAAACAAAAAAAGAGTCGAGGAGGCGGGCGGCAGCTCATTCTGGAAAGCTCCCCTCAAAACCTCCGAAAAGATTATGATAGCAATAGTCATACTCGGAGTTATAGGCATTATTATCAGATATGTGATTCTGTAGGAGGATATTATGAGCAGAGCTGACGTGCTTTTTGTGAATATGTGCAGCGATATACTTGACAACGGCTTTTCCTCGGAGGGACAGGCTGTAAGAGCTGTATGGGAGGATGGGACTCCCGCGCACACGATTAAAAAATTCGGAGTTGTAAACAGGTACAATCTGCAGGAGGAATTTCCCGCACTTACCCTGCGTCCTACGGCAATCAGATCGGCAGTGGATGAGATCCTGTGGATATGGCAAAAAAAATCCAACAATATCAAAGACCTGAACAGCCATATATGGGACGAATGGGCGGATGAATCAGGCTCCATAGGCAAGGCCTACGGCTATCAGCTCGGAGTTCAGTATGACTTTCATCAGGGACGCATGGATCAGGTGGACAATGTCATATGGCAGCTCAAAAACACGCCGTATTCAAGAAGAATAATGACCAATATATATAAATTTGACGACCTTATGGAGATGGGACTTGAGCCGTGTGCATACTCGATGACTTTCAATGTTACGGGCAGCAGCCTCAATGCCATATTAAACCAGAGATCGCAGGACATACTTGCAGCCAACAACTGGAATGTGGTTCAGTACTCGGTGCTGCTGATGATGCTGGCACAGGTGTGCGGACTTGAAGCAGGAGAACTGGTTCATGTAATCGCAGACGCTCATATTTACGACAGGCATATTCCCATCATCAGAGAGCTTATTGCAAGACCGCAGTATCCCGCTCCCAAATTTGAACTTAACCCTGATATTAAAGATTTTTATGATTTTACGGTAGATGACATCAGGATTACCGATTATCAAAAAAACGAACAGATCAGAAACATACCGATAGCAATATAAAGGTGAGATATGAAAGCAATAGCAGCAGCAGACAGGAACTGGGGCATAGGAAACAAAGGAAGCCTTCTTTGTCATATCCCCGGCGACCTTAAATATTTCAAAGAAAAAACAATAGGCAGAACCGTGGTTATGGGGCGCAAGACTCTTGAGTCGCTTCCCGGCGGCAGACCGCTTCCCGGCAGAGAAACCATAGTACTCAGCAAAAGCCTTGAAACAGGCGAGGGATTTGCTGTGTGCCGAAGTGCTGAAGAGGTTCTTGAAATATGCGCAGGCAAAGATGTATTCGTATGCGGCGGCGAGACAGTTTACAGACAGTTTGCGCCGTACTGTGACACTTTGTATATAACCCGCATCAATGAGGAATTTGAAGCAGACGCATATTTCCCCGCACCCGGCGATGACATGGAGATTATATGGCAGAGCGAAGTGTTTAACGAAAACGGACACGAGTATCAGTTTCTGGAATACAGAAGAAAGAAATAACAGATGGCAGACAAAAAAAACAAAAATAAAAACACATCAAAAGATTTCAAAACAGAAGAAAGAACCGATATTATAATCGGGAGAAACCCTGTTATAGAAGCGCTTAAAAGCGGCAGAGAAATCGAAAAAATAATCATAGCAGACGGGGCGGAGGGCTCTGTGTCCAAGATAGCGGGCATGGCACATGACAGAGGAATAGTCATTCACTACAGCAGCAGAGCCTGCTTTGAAAAAACAGCCGGCGGCAAAAACCATCAGGGCGTTATAGCGTTTGCGGCAGCCCACAGATACAGCCGGATGGAGGATATATTCGCAAAGGCCGAAAAATCGGGAGAACCTCCGTTTGTAATAATACTTGACAATCTCGAGGATCCGCACAATCTGGGAGCGGTAATACGTACAGCAGAATGCGCAGGCGCTCACGGCGTTATAATCCCCAAAAGACGTGCGGCGGGACTGACGGAAACAGTGGCTAAGGCTGCTGCGGGAGCGCTTGAATATATCCCCTGCGTCAAGGTTGCCAATATCGCGCAGACAATAGAGCAGCTCAAACAAAAGGGCCTGTGGATTGCAGCCTGCGATATGGGCGGTACGGAATACTACAGACAGGATCTTACAGGCGGCATCGCAGTGGTTATAGGCAGCGAAGGCAGCGGCATAAGCAGGCTTGTCAAAGAAAAATGCGACTTTGTGGTTTCCATGCCTGTGATGGGCAGGATAAATTCTCTTAACGCTTCCAATGCGGCAGCAGTTATAATGTATGAGGTAAGAAAACAAAGAGATGTTAAAAAACTATAGCATTATGACAGACGAAGCTCTTGCGGAGCTTGCGCAGGCAGGCGACCGGGAGGCGGAGGATGTTCTGATCAGAAGATATGTTGATATGATAAGAGGCAAGGCTCACCTGTATTTTATAGTCGGAGCAGACAGCGAAGATGTCATACAGGAGGGTATGATAGGGCTTTTCAAAGCAATACATGATTATTCCGCGCAGAGAGAAGCAGCCTTCAGGACCTTTGCGGAGCTTTGCGTAAGCCGCCAGATTCTTACTGCGGTTAAAACAGCATCAAGGCTCAAGCATCACCCGCTTAACAGTTCGGTATCACTCAGTATGCCGGTTAACGAAGCTGACGGCGGGACTCTGGAGGAATCCCTCGGAGGCGATATGGCAAGCAACCCGGAGGCGGTTTTTATGGAAAACACACTGTCATCGCTTCTTACCGATGAGAACAGCTCGCTGCTGAGCAGTATGGAGCGCAGGGTGCTCGGAGAATACCTCAAAGGCAGAAAATACCCCGAAATCGCGCAGTCGCTCGGCAAAAGCAGCAAGGCGGTTGATAATGCAATGCAGAGAATACGCAAAAAAATAAGCGGATACATAAACAACTGAAGAAACAGCAGGAGCGCATCCGGGATATTATTTCTTTTGCAACTAATTTATTAATTTATCAAGATATTAATTTACAAAGCATTTTTAAAATGGTATAATGCAATCAATAGGGTTATTCGGGCTGTTAACCGGTTCGCATAGTCCGCTTTATATGCTGTTGTAGCTCAGTAGGTAGAGCACTTCCTTGGTAAGGAAGAGGTTCGGCAGTTCGAGCCTGCTCAACAGCTCCATGTATAATATTTGGTCGGAAGGCCACCAATAAGGAGGATTTTTAAATGGCAAAAGCTAAATTTGAAAGAACAAAACCGCATGTAAACATCGGTACAAT
>CAVDMD010000099.1:0-8497 GCA_963609975.1 bacterium
CTGCAGCCGTATTTGCACTGAGTAAGAGCAGCCTTTGTCACCGGTAATTATTTCGTATCAAAAGCACTGCTGTTCTGCCTGCCCTATATTCTTCTACCCGGCCCGGAAGCATAAGTCCACTTGCTTCTAAAAAAATTTTTAAGCGATTGCCCTAACTGTCCATACGGCAGATTAAAGAATCCTGTAATTATATACGTTTTTGTATCTTGCAAACATAACAAACGCAAGCACAAGTGTTACTGCATCCGCAAAAGCCGGAACAAGCCACACGCCTGTCATTTCAAACATCCATCCCAGAAGAAATATCCCGGCAATAACCATAACAAGGCCTCTTGACATTGATATTGCCGCAGATATGATACCGTTGCCGTAAGCTGTAAAAAATCCTGATGCAAATATATTGGCGCCGCAGAGCAGCACGGCTATTGCCAGAAATCTGGTACCTGTAAGAGCCAGATCAAACAGCTCGCTTCCCGGTCTTTCAAACAGCATGACTATGTATTTTGCAAACACCAGACATACAACCGCGCTTGCAGCCGAGGTCACTATCGTAAACCATTTCGAATATCTGATGAATACATTAACCTTGTCATATTCCTTCGCTCCGTAGTAATAGCTTATCAGCGGAGACACACCGGTAATATACCCCAGATGAAAAGACGTCAGAAAATAGAATATGTTAAGCACTATGCTGACTGCCGCAACTCCTGTCTCTCCTGTAAACCTTATGGCCATAAGGTTAAAGAAAAACGTGGCAATTCCCGCAGAGGATTCGCTTACCATTTCAGAGGAGCCGTTTACAAAGCAGTGCCCTAGGAATTTCCAGTCAACAGTGAATTTCCTGAAAGAAAGTTTTGTTTCTCTGAACAGAAAATATGCAGCGCCTACCAGCATAACCGTCACAAGACCCGCAACATTGGCGTATGCGGCTCCCCTGATTCCCATCTCAAGCGGCCCCATCAGTATATAGTCAAGCAGCAGATGAACCGCGCCTCCGGAAATATACAAAAACAGTGTGAAGCCGGGGTTGCCGTCAACTCTGATGAAATACTCAAACAGCACACCTATAAATGCGGCGGGAAATCCCCATATCAGTATTTTGAGATACTCTGCACAGTAGCCCTCAAGTTCTGCCGTAGCTCCGAGAAATTCTATCACCGTATCCATGAACACAAGGCACAGAGCAGTCATAATCAGCCCTATAATCAGCGCAGCAGCACATATAAGGGTATATTTCTCATCCGCTTCTCTCTGATTGCCCTCACCCATTTTGATTGCAACTATGGCGCTTGAGCCTGCTGCAAGCATTACTGCAATTCCCCACATAATTCCCTGTGCGGGATAGGCAATCGAAAGGCTTGCCAGCGCTTTCTCTCCCACAAGATTTGCAACAAAAACAGAGTCAAAACCGTAATAAAGAGCTATAACTATCATCATAAGCACCGACGGCCATACAAACTTCGCAAAGCTTTTAATATTAACACCATTATCAAAAATATGTTCCATACGCCTCTTCTCATCTCCTTTCGTTTATGGTAAAGTATATTGTAACAGTATAGTCAATATTTAATTTCAAAAAAGGTGCTCGTATGGAAACTATCAAAAAAAAAGCAAAGGGCTATTTCACTACCGGAGAATTTGCAAAGCTTTGCAACGTCAAAAAGCAGACACTGTTTCATTATGACAGCATAGGTATTCTGAAGCCTGAAATAACAGGTGAAAACGGCTACAGATACTACTCCGCAATGCAGCTTGATACATTTAACGCCATATCAATGCTCAAAGAACTGGATATGCCCCTTGCCGAAATAAAAGAATATCTAAACAGCAGAAACCCTGACGATTTTGTGGCGCTTCTCAGACAGCAGCTTGTTCTTGCCGATGAAAAAATAGCAGAACTGCAGTGGCTCAAATCGTTTATACAAAGACGCATCAATATCACCTGCGACGGCATCAACGCGCAGCACGACAGAATTTATTTTGAAAAAAGACCTGAGGAATACTATATCATCACCGAATACACAGGCAGCAGCGATGACAGAGAGATATACCCCGCAATGGCACAGCATATCAAATACTGCCATGACAATCAGATATACAGTCCATACGGCATAGGCGCGCTTGTCCCTGTCACTGAGGATTTTTCCTCTGCAGACAGCTACAACTACTCTCATCTTTATACCAAGATAGAGCCTGTGGATATAACCTCAAAAGATAATGTGACTGTAATACCGCCGAGAACATACGCCGTAATCGTAAGCACTGCAGGCTATTCCTCACTTCATACAATGTACCGGAAGCTGCTTAAATTCGCAGATGACAGCGGCTTCAAAAAAGAAGAGTACTTCTTTGAAGATACTCTCCTTGATGATATGTCGCGTTTCAGCTTTGATGATTATGTTCTCAAAATATCACTGCCTCTGAAGCAGGACCGGTCTTTTATCTGTCCCTGATAACGCTCCATGCCTCTATCAGACGAGGCAGCGACCAGGCTGCATTGGCAGGTGATGTTGACGGCAGGACTTCAGCCGGTATGTCTGTAGTCTCTGCCGTATATTTTTTGTAGTATTTCTCCGCTGCTTTGCCGTTTATATACACCTTGCGTATATCGGCACCGTCAAGAATAATACTGAGGTCTGTAGGCACCGCGTTTCTGATGCTGCTGTCCTGACTGCCTGTGATGTCACATGAGGCTATAACATCCCACAGTGCGATATGATGCCTGTGAAGAAATTCTTTTTTGCGCTCAATGTCCTGAGGCACTTCGTCCTCAAACACACCGGCAAGCGTTTTCCAGAACCTGTTTTGCGGATGCCCGTAAAAAAATCCCGTTTCTCTTGATTTTACCGAAGGGTAGCTGCCAAGTATGAGAACTTCCGAAGCCTCGTCCCACAAAGGTATAAACGGATAATCATAAAGCCCCGACTCTTTTTCAAAATCGTCAAGCATCGCCGCTGCATCAGTGTAAAATCTCGCGCACTTCCTGCACTCACTGCTCAGAAAACCCTCTTTCACGCTTCTGTCCAGAAGCTGCTCCAGCAGATCATAGCAGCCCCCTGTGTTAAGTATGCCCAAAGGTCTGTCAAGCTCTCCCAGGGTTTTGAGTACAAAAGCCTCAAAAAACTCGTCCATAGTCCCTATGCCTCCGGGAAGCACTGCTATGGCATCAGCCTCCGCCTCCATTGTTTTTTTGCGGCTGTTCATATCGGGTGTTCTGATAACTCTGGTGCAGCCTTCATAGGTAAAGCCGGGCCTGTCAAACACCTTGGGCACAACTGCGGTGATTTCTCCGCCGTTTTCGTGCACTCCCTCTGCAACAGCCGCCATAATTCCTCTGCAGTAGCCGCCGTATACAAGGCTGTGACCTCTCTTTGCCATTTCGGTACCGAAAGCTCTGCCCTCTTCATAATATTTACTGTCAAGTCCATCGGAAGATGAACAGTATACACAAATCTTCATCTCTGAATATGTCCTCCTGTACCTCATATATTACACCAAAGGCTCTGCGGTTTCCATACTTAATATCGCTGATGCCCTATCTGCTTTTCACTATACCGCAGCGTATTTTTTTCATGAGCTGTATTATCGGCAGATTTGCAAATGCAAGACCGTATACCGTAAGAAGCTGCGCAATATCAAGACTCTGCACGCTGAACAGTCCCTGCAGCGCCGGTATTACCATTACTGCCGTAATAAGTGCGGTTCCCAGCAAAAACGCTCCTGCAAGATATATATTGTTAAAAAATCTCTTTGTAAAAATCACCGGCTCTTTGGCTTTGCAGTTAAAGCCATGGAACAGTCTGCCCATGCACAGTGTTCCGAATGCCATAGTGCTTGCAAGAACCGCATTGCCGCCGCTGTAGCCTATCATAAACGCTATCATTGACATTGCTCCTATGCACAGCCCCTCAGTGCCTATGCTTGCAATATATGATTTTGTAAGTATCGACTCGTCTGCACTTCTTGGTTTGTCCTGCATGACACTCTGATTGTGAGGCTCAAGCCCCAGCGCTATTGCAGGCAGGCTGTCTGTAAGCAGATTTATAAACAGCAGATGCACAGGCGCAAACGGTACGGGAAGTCCCGCAACAGAAGCATAGAGCACCGCAAGTATTGCACCGAAATTCCCCGACAGTAAAAACTGTATTGCATTTTTGATATTCTGATAAATATTTCTGCCGTTTTCCACTGCCTTGACGATAGTTGCAAAATTATCATCCGTAAGTACCATGGCAGCTGCATCCTTGGACACCTCGCTGCCTGTAATACCCATCGCAACCCCGATATCCGCCTGTTTTAGAGCCGGCGCATCATTAACCCCGTCTCCTGTCATGGCAACAATACTGCCTCTTTCCTGCCACGCCCGCACAATTCTTATCTTGTGTTCCGGTGATACTCTCGCATAAACCGATATGCCGGGAACGAACTCCTTTAGCTGCTCATCTGTCATAGAGTCTATTACAGCTCCCTCACAGGCCTCCTTTTCATCTTTGAGTATACCGATTCTTTTGGCTATTGCCGCGGCAGTAACCTTGTGATCGCCTGTAATCATAACAGGTCTTATTCCTGCGCTTACACATTCGGAAACAGCCGCTGCCGATTCATCTCTTGGCGGATCCATCATGGCTATAAGACCTGTGAACACCAGATCATACTCATCCTCATATGATATCTCTCTGCATTCTTCAAGTGTTTTGAACGCAAATGCCAGCACCCTCAGCCCTCTTTCGGAAAAGCTCCTGTTGGCTTTTTCTATATTCTCTATGTCCTCCTGTGTAATTTCACGGATGCAGCCGTTTTGCACGATTGCAGTAATTCTGCCAAGAAGCACATCACAGGCACCCTTTACAACCATCGTCCACTGACTGTCAATCATATGCTCTGTGGACATCAGTTTTCTGTCACTGTCAAAAGGCACTTCACCTTCTCTCGGATACTGCTCCCTTATTTCCTGTGATGCAAGACCTGCGTTTTCTCCAAGCCTTACAAGTGCTGTCTCAGTAGGATCCCCTACCTCTTTGCCGTCTGCAAGCTGCGAGTCGTTGCAGAGTACGCCAAACACCACAAGCTCTCTCTGGCTTCTGTCCTCAGTGTCAATGTTACCTGCTTCAATACTTGTACCGTCCGTATAGCAGTATTCAACTGTCATTTTGTTTTGTGTAAGTGTTCCTGTCTTGTCAGAGCATATAACGGATACGCTGCCCAGACCCTCAACAGCCTGCAGCTTCCTTATAATTGCGTGCTCCTTGGCCATTTTTTGTGTACCGAATGCCAGCACAATCGTAACAATCGAGCTTAAAGCCTCAGGTATTGCCGCAACTGCAAGTGCCACCGCAAACAGGAATGCATCGGACACAGACCCTCCCCTTATAACATTTACAGCAAACAGTATGCCGCAGAATATAAGTATAAGGACAGACAGTTTTTTGCCGAAATCATCAAGGTTTTTCTGAAGCGGCGTCTGTTTTTCCTCTGCATTTCTGATAAGGCCTGCTATTTTGCCTACCTCTGTCTGCATTCCCACCGAGGTGACCTCAAAAGAGCCTCTGCCGTAGGTCACAAAGCTTCCCGAAAACACCCTGCCGTCCTGATCTCCAAGAGGAGCCGAACCTGTCACTCCGCCTGCGGATTTTTCTGCAGGCAGACTTTCGCCAGTAAGTGCGCTTTCGTCCGTTTTGAGGCTCGCTGCGGATATAATGATGCCATCGGCCGCAACCATATCTCCCGCCTCAATCACAACCTCATCTCCGACAGTTATCTCTCTTGCGGGTATCTGTCTCAGGCTGCCGTCACGAATAACCTTTGCGTAAGGCGCAGAAAGCTGCTTGAGTCCTGCCAGAGAGTTCTCGGCCTTTATGGTCTGAACAGTTCCCAGTACTGCGTTGATTGTTATTACCACTGCGATAACAATGGCGCTTTCAAGCTCTCCAAGGGCTGCAGATACTGCCGCTGCAATAATCAGGATTATTACAAGAAAATCCTTAAACTGCTCAATAAAAATCTGAAATGCGCTTTTGCGCTTTCCCTCTGCAAGCTCATTGAAGCCGTATTTCTCCAAATTGGCCTCGGCCTGTTTCTGTGTTAGCATAATACACCTCCCGAAAATATAAAAAAGACCTTTATTGCACATAAAAATATGCAATAAAAGTCTCACCATTTGATTACGATACGGATGATAATCATCGTACTGACGACATCGTAAACGCCCTATAGGCGCCAGTTACTCCCTCTTATTATCAACTACTATATAGCATTTTATTCAGCCTGTCAATTAAAAATTCATAATCAGTGAACATTTTTAATCAAACAGGAGAGCAGCCGAAGCTGCCCTCAAATCCCCTTTTGCCTACGGAATATCAATTGTAAACGGCTCGCCTACAGTTGTACTCACCATTTTGTCCCAGTCATAATAATCAAGCTGCAGGGTATAGGATTTAACATCATAACTAAGTTCATAACTTGTATCATCTTTATTTACTCTCCAGCCGAACATATTGCCATCCTCTCCAGCTGCTGAGAAGTGCACCTTATCACCGGTTTCATCTGTGCCGTCAAGAGAAAAAGAGCTCAGCACTTCTATTTCATCCTTATTCTCGATATTTATATACTGCTCAATAGGCGTTATAATCAGCTTGCCTATGTGCAGCTCCCCCTCAGGGGTATCAAACACTTTATTGATTTCAACCTCCTTGGTTGCTTCTTTAAATTTCTTATTATCGAGGGTGAATTTAAAAGTAAACATTTGCCCGTCTGCATAAAATGACGCCTTGATTTCAGGATAAAGCGGCATATCATATTCATACGTAATATTTAAAAAATATATTCCCTTATTGCCGTCGCGCTTTCCCCCAAAACAACCGGTACCATATGATTGTATATCATCTCCGTCCGCAACACTGCCAAGCCTTAACCCATTTATATATAACTCCCCATACTTGTCAACTTTACTTAACCCAAGGATAGTGCCGTCGTCCTTTTCGACAGTCACCGAAAACCTCATCTCATAATCACTTGCCACAACCTCATTAAGAGTAAAGGTTATGTCCCCTTTTTTCTGTGTCTGGTCTATGACAGTAACATAGTCGTCCTCTGTGGAATTTCCGAGGTACTGTCCTATCCCCATAAATGCCTCTCTTGCTTTAGCCCATGCGCTTGTTCCTGCCGGAGTAAAACTGAATGCAAGAACAATACACGCTGCCACAGCTACTGATATCCACCTTTTTTTCTTCCTTGTTCCCGTGGGTTTCTTAATCCCCGCTTCTTTATAGAAGCTGTCTATCGCTCTTGTTTTTTCTTCCGGCGTCATAATCTCAAATCTGTCCTTCATCTGTCCGCACCCCTTTCTTCCATGGTTTTGCGAATTTTTTTCCTTCCTCTTGAAAGCCTCGAATACACCACATCTCTTTTGAGTCCCGTTGATGCGGTAATTTCCTCTGCAGTCTGCTCATATACATAGCGCCTTTTGAATATCTCTCTGTCCTCTTCACACAGACACTCCAGCAGTTCATCAATCACTGTTTCCCCTGAATATTCATCATACACAGCCGGCTCTGTCATGGCTTCCGCTCTGTTATCGTGGCGGATTTCTTTCCTGAGAAAATCAACCGCCTTGTGCTTTGCCACAGCGACAAGCCACGAGGTTATGCTTCCCTTTGAGCTGTCAAAGCTGCCGCCGGTTTTCCATACGGCCATAAGCACATCGTTAAAGCATTCTTCCCAGTGCTGTCTGTGCTGTCCGAGACTTCTGCACAGCACTGTTTTAATAAGGTCGCCATATTCTGCCACTATGTACTCGATTGCCTGCGGATTTCCTGCTGCAATATGAGCGATGCAGTTTTCCTTTGTAATTTTCAAGACCGCTTTCTCCTTTCCTTTGTTGTCATGTATTAATTCGCAAAGCCGCCTGCATTTCTGACAGGACAGATAAAAATATATATTCATTTTATCATATATCGGGCAGATTTTTAAGAGCTCTGCAAGTTGCCCTCCATATGCTTTGGTGCTAAAATATATGAAAAGGCAAATAATATATATGGGTGAATATTTATGAAAAATTATGATATGACTCTGTTTCGGATTATGAGCAGAGAGGATTTTAACAGTAAATATGCGGAGCGGCTTTCAGGCTGCAGAGAGCTTGCCGAAAGCCTTAAATCAATGCGCTACTGCAAGGCGGAGGTTTTTAAGGACTGTATCACAGGTATGATTCGCCTGCCTAAGAAAAACGATTTGTACAGAGATGCAGACCTTACATTCGGTTTCTGTCTGACGGAGTCTGAGATTATTTTTGTCGAAAACTCCGGTGAATTAAGACCATGGATAGAAAAACAGGCGGAAATTCTCGGCGGCGGATTTACTCCGGGACAGCTCCTGCTGCAGGTTATGGGCAATATGATATCCGATGATATACTTTATCTTTCACATATAGAGGAGCAGACAGAGATGCTTGAGGATACTATCACAGACGGCAATACCGATAATTTTTTCGTATCGCTTA
>CAVDMD010000100.1:0-8400 GCA_963609975.1 bacterium
GATATGTGGAAATAGGAATTTTAATTCCGTATATTTCCACTTTTGTTCTTTCCGGTATCCTGCGGCGGATTTTGCAGAGACTCCTGAAATTTTCACAAAACAAAAAAAGAAAGGAGAGTTCTGTATGAGGATATACAGGACAACAAAACAAATGAAAAAAAGACTTATGGCAATCACCCTTATAGCACTTATGGTGATGACGGCAGTATTTACAGGCTGCGGTTCATCAGACAGCGAAACAGCAGACACAGGCGACAGCTTCAAAATAGGCATTGTGCAGCTTGTTGAGCATACTTCGCTTGACCAGATCAGAGAAGCAATAATTGCCCGGCTTGAAGCAGAAGGCTATACAGACGGAGAAAACATAACAATAGATTATCAGAATGCCCAGAACGAACAGTCAAACCTCAAAACAATCTGTCAGGGCTTTGTGGCAGACAAGGTTGATGTGATTGTGGCAATAACAACTCCGGCAGCACAGGTTGCCATGGGTGAAACCGACGACATTCCAATCATATTCTCAGCAGTTACAGACCCTGTAGCCTCAGGAGTAGTTGCAGACCTTGACAATCCGGGAGGCAACATCACAGGCACCTCCGACGCTGTTGACGTTGCTCAGATAATGGAGCTTGCAAAAGAGATAACACCGGGCTTCAAAACAGTAGGCACACTTTACAATTCAAGTGAAACAAACTCCGTTGCAACAGTTGAAAAACTCAAAGAATACGCAGATGCAAACGGACTTGAGGTAATAGAAACAGCAATTACAAGCGCCAACGAAATTCAGACGGCAGCGCAGAGTCTTGCCAAAAAATGCGACATAGTATTCTCACCTACAGACAATACGGTTGCATCCTCGATAGCTGTAGCAAATGAGGTTTTCATTAATGCGAAGGTACCGTTTTATGTAGGAGCCGATTCAATGGTAAAAGACGGAGCGTTTGCAACATCAGGAGTTGATTACGAATATCTGGGACAGCAGACAGCCGATATGGTTATTGAAGTTCTTAACGGCGGCGACACAGCAACAATGCCTGTAAGAACGATGGACGAAACAAGCGTGTTCATCAACAGTGAAACAGCAGACGCCATGGGAATCAAAATCCCTGACTCAGTAATGGAAAAAGCAACAGATCTTGCAAAAGAGGATTTATAGAGGACATTAAAAAATGATAGTTATTATCTTACTGGAATCACTTGAACTCGGGCTGATATATTCAATATTGGCCCTTGGAGTGTTTTTGTCATTCAGAACACTTAATACGCCTGACCTTACGGTTGACGGAAGCGTTGTTACAGGCGCCGCTATATCGGCGGTAATATGTACTGCGGCAGCAGATATGAGCCCTCATATGCAGGCTGTCATGTGCATACTGGCGCTTCTGGCAGCGTTTGTACTGGGTATGGGAGCCGGAGCTGTTACGGCACTGCTTAATACCAGACTCAAAATACAGCCGCTGCTTGCCGGTATACTTGTAATGCTGGGAATCTACTCGATAAATTTAAGAATACAGGGCAAGGCAAATGTCAATCTCAACAATGTGCCTACTCTTTACAGAAAAGCCGGGGAGCTGTTTGGCGGCTTTGAATGGAGCTCTATAATTGTCGGGGCTGTCATAGTCGCCGTTATAATTGCTCTGATGTACGGTTTTCTCAATACACGCAAAGGCTTTGCCCTTCGCGCCACAGGCGACAACGAGGAAATGGTCAGAGCCTACGGCATCAGCAGTGACAATATGAAGCTTATGGGACTTGCCGTATCAAACGGTCTGGTAGGTCTTGCAGGCGGGATGCTGGCGCAGTATCAGGGATATTCGGATGTAGGCATGGGCGTCGGCATGGTAGTTATAGGTCTGGCGTCGGTAATCATAGGAGAGGTCATATTCGGAACCCGCAGCCTCATAAGGCGGCTCGTTGCGGTTGCTCTGGGCGCGGTGCTTTACAGAATGGTAATTGCGATTGCTCTTTACATAGGTATGCCTCCGACAGATCTGAAGCTGGTATCGGCAGTGATTGTTACAATAGCGCTTTCGATGGGACTTCTGGGCGAAAACTTCTCGCTGTTCAAAAAAAGAGACAAAGGGGGCCAAAAAAATGCTTAAAATACAAAATCTCGTAAAGACTTTCGGAAAAGGTACAATCAACGAGCTCAAAGCCCTTGACGGTATTGATTTTCACGGCAGAGAGGGAGATTTCATTACAATCATAGGCAGCAACGGCGCAGGCAAATCCACCCTTATGAATTCTATTGCGGGAGTGTTTCCCTCAGACAGCGGAAGCATTGTGCTTGACGGCATAGAGCTGTCGAAGCTTCCGGAGCACAAAAGAGCAGTGCATATAGGGAGAGTTTTTCAGGATCCTCTAAAAGGCACCGCTTTTGATATGACCATTGAGGAAAACCTGTCCATTGCATACAACAAGACAAGAAGCAGAGGTCTGCAGGCAGGCATTAACAAAGCCGACAGAGAGCTTTTCAGAGAAAAACTTTCAATGCTCGGCATGGGCCTTGAGGACAGAATGAAAGAAAAAGCAAGACTGCTCTCCGGCGGACAGAGACAGGCACTGACACTGTTTATGGCGGTGATTTCAAAGCCCAAGCTGCTGCTGCTTGATGAGCATACTGCGGCGCTTGACCCGTCGGCTGCCAAAAAAGTCCTTGAGCTTACGGATAAATTTGCAGCCGAGGGCAGAATGTGCACAATGATGATAACGCACAATATGAAAGCGGCCTTAGAACACGGCAACAGAACAATTCTGATGCAGGCAGGCAGGATAGTTATGGATATTTCCGGAAAGGAACGCGACGAGATGACTGTCGAAAAGCTTGTGGAGAAATTTGAAATAGATAATGACAGAATGCTGCTTTAATTTGCAAAATGCGAGAGCCTGACAGACCCTGCCGGACTCTCGTATTTAATGTTAAGGGAGGATGATGACAGCTTTCGCAGACTAAGTACACAGGCGAAAGCCGCCGGTTCAATCAAAGCTGTATTTTTCGCACCTCTGTGCCGAGTATACAGCTGTCTTTAACAGCTGCAAGCTCTGCCATATGAGGTGTTTTCATGTGTTTTTTCTGACAGGCTTCGGAAACCCATTCCTCAACAAGCAGCAGTCTGTCAGGATTATCTGCATCAGGATAGTACTTGTAGGAAATGAAACCTTCCTCGCGGCGGATTTTTTCAAGCAGCCCCAAATCAGATATTCTGTTTAGAAATTCATCTCTGAGACCGGGTTTTGCTGTGTATGTCACCAGCAGCAGCAAACTGTTCATATGGTACCTCCATGAAAAATGAGATTTATTTGCTTACAAGCCGCAGCAGGTGCTTTGCCTGAAGAGGCAGATATGCCGTAAACTTCAGTCTGCGATCCATTATGTCACCGAATATGCCGATGACCTTTCCCATAGTAAAAGCAGCAAGCACGGTGCCTATTCCAAGCCCCGATATATGCCCCAGCGCAATCTGCGTCATAGCGGCGGTTACCGCAATGCAGGCGACATCAAAACCTATTTTGATTCCGGAATAATCAAGCGATGTGATGCCGGTAAGCTCCCTCGGAAACAGATCGGTCGGGATGATAGGGAGTCCGCAGCGGTTGCAGAGAGCAATACCTATGCATATCAGTATATAGCTTATTACAAAATATGATATGCGCCACGGCAGAGAATCGGGAAGCGTATATATCCACAGTGCATGGAAATCGAGCAGCTTGCCGAAGATAAAGCCTGTGACGAAGCTGAACATATATGAGGGAACAAAACTGCGTCTCATAACCATAAGGCTGAGCACCAGCAGCCCCTGAAACAGGTATGTCCATGTGCCTAGCGTGAATACAGGAAAAACCACAGAAAAAGCGTAGGGAACACCGGAAATGGCAGAAATTCCGGAACCTGAGTAAAGCATCAGCATTACGCCCGTTGTGTTTATAACGAGGGCAATGCCAAGTGCTACCTCTCCGGGAATTACAGTAAGCCTGTCCGGTGTATTTTGAGTTTTCATAAATAAAGTCAGTCCTTTCCTGCTGCTTATCGCAACTGTTTTTACTGTATCACAAAGCAGGCCGCAAAACAAATTGATTGTTTTGATAAAACTATAGCTTGTATCTATGAATTATGATATCATATGATTACAGGCAGGGAGGTGTTTTGATGAATTTGGACTATATCAGATATTTCGTTAAACTTGCGCAGCTGCAGCATTATACAAAAGCGGCGGAGATGCTCTGCATTTCACAGCCCAGCCTTAGCCATGCAGTGCGGCAGCTTGAAAAAGAGCTGGGAGTGCAGCTGTTTGAAAAAAAGGGCAGAAACACAGTCCTGACAAGGTTCGGAGAAGAATTTCTTGACACCTGTCAAAGGACGCTTTCGACACTTGATGAGGGGATTGCTTCGATTAAACGAAGCGCAGGTGGCGAAGGCCTGATAAGGCTGGGATTTCTCAGAGTTTTAGGTGTGGATTTCATACCGCGCCTCGCAGCGGAATTTATCAGACAAAACCCCGAAAAGAATATCAGATTTACATTTCACACCGAACGGACAGAGCCTCTGCTTGCAGGCCTGTCGGACAGAGCTTTTGATCTGGTGTTCTGCTCTGCACCGGAGCCGCAATCCAATATGACGGCAACCTATGTGCTAAAGCAGAAGCTGGTGGTGATTGTGCCGGACGGACATCCTCTCTCAGAATGCAAATCCGTAAACCTTGAGGAGACGCTGCCCTATCCTCAGATATATTTTTCAAAAGGATCGGGCATACGCAGCGTGGTAGACGGACTTTTTGATTACATAGGAGCAAGACCGCAGATTTCATGCGAAACCGAGGAGGATCAGGTGATTGCAGGACTTGTGGCGGGAGGATTCGGAATCGCGGTGGTTCCGTATATGGATATGCTTATGAAGCTTGATGTGTCAATTCTTGAAATTGAATATCCGCCGTACAGACGGGAGTTTTTCATGGTGCAGAATAACGATGCGTATTTATCCCCCGCAGCTGCAGTTTTCAGAGATTTTGTAATCGGCAGGCAAAAACCGTAACAGCCGGTTTATGCGGATGCAAAACATACGGATAAATGATATAATTTGTGCTGTGAAATATATTAAATGTCAGGAGAGTATTTATGAACGAGACACTGTACCGGTTCAAAGGAACCGATGACTATATAATAAACGATGATCTGATGCTGACGGTTAATATAGCCGTCAAAATGAACAAGCCTCTGCTCGTAAAGGGAGAGCCGGGAACAGGCAAAACGGCGCTGGCAGAATCCGTAGCCAAAGCGCTGGGCAGGAAGCTTATTGTCTGGAGCATCAAATCCACCACCAGAGCCTCCGACGGGCTTTATCAGTACGATGTGGTTCGCAGGCTTTATGACAGCCAGCTTGGCAACAAGGGCGTAGAGGATATCAGAAAATATATCAGGCTCGGCAAGATTGGCGAAGCGTTTACCTCGGAGGAACAGTGCGTCCTCCTTATAGATGAGATAGACAAGGCGGATTTGGAATTCCCAAATGACCTGCTGTGGGAGCTTGACCGTATGGAATTTTATATCCCCGAAACAGACGAAACAGTAAAAGCCAAAAATCCGCCTATTGTTATCATAACCTCAAATGCCGAAAAAGAGCTGCCCGATGCGTTCCTGCGCAGATGCGCATTTCATTTTATTGAATTTCCGGACGAAAAACTCATGCGGGAGATAATCCTTGCACATTACCCCGACATTGAAACAGACCTCGTGCAGCAGGTGCTCGATGCGTTTTTCTATGTGAGGGAGTATTTTGACCTGAAGAAAAAACCGGGCACCAGTGAGCTTCTGGACTGGATAGGCGCGCTTAAACTCAGCGGCATACATACAGACAGACTGAGACAGGATCTGCCGCTTCTGAGTTTTCTGATTAAAAAAGATGAAGATATGGATTTGGTGAAAAAAAGCACAGGAGGACTCAGGTAATGTTTTTGGGATTCCTCGTTTTTCTCCGCAAGGGAGGCATTAAAGTATCGCTGCACGACTGGCTTGCTCTGATGGAGGGTCTTGATATGGGACTGCACTGCCGGAGCATAAACGGATTTTTTGTCCTCTGCAGAGCGCTTATTGTCAAGACAGAAAGCGACCTTGACAGATTTGAGGAGCTGTTTTATCAGTATTTCAAAAATGCAGGCGCAGGCGGGCCTGAGGAGGAAATCCGCAGGATTAGGGAACATCCGGAGCTGATAAAAAGTGCGCTGGCAGACTATGCAGAGCAAAATAACCTTGACAAAGGTTTTGTCATCAAAAGAACTGATGAACTGTTTGCGGATTTTGATGAGATATACAGTGAAGTTCAGTCAGCAGGAGAAATTATGAGCAGGGCCGATTCTGCAGGACAGGGTGCAGGCGCAGGAAACGGCGCTATGATGCAGGGAGCCGGCGGCAAGAGCATAGTGCATATGCGAGGCGACAGGAGGTTCAGAGACTGGCGTACAGACTGCACTATTGAGTCAAGGCAGTTTCAGATGGCATTCAGACTGCTTAGAGAACTGTCACGAAAGCTTGACAGCAGCGAGGAGGAGCTTGATATACGGGGGACTGTTGACAGCACCTGCAGGCAGGCGGGCATCCTTGATATTAAAATGCAGCCACCAAGGAAAAACAGACTCAAACTGATGGTGCTTATTGATTCGGGAGGTTCCATGAAGCCGTATGAACAGCTGTGCAGCCTGCTGTTTCAGTCGCTTCACAAGGCGAATACATTTTCGGATCTGAAAATATACTATTTTCACAACTGCCTTGAGGACAGGGTGTATAAGGATCCGTCCATAAACCCTGCAGAAACCGTAAAAACCGACTGGATTCTTAAAAATATATCAAAGGAATACAGGGTTATTTTTGCAGGCGATGCGGATATGGCGATTCACGAACTTGTGGACGGCTCGCAGAGCAGCTGGTCGGCAGAAGCTTATGACGGCATCACATGGTTTAAGAAATTCAGGGAAAAGTATAAAAATTGCATATGGCTTCATCCTCAGGAGAGAGAAGAAAATACAGCGTGGATGCCGGAATCATTTGTTGAGATTGAGAAGGTGTTTCCTATGTTCAGATTGTCTATAGAAGGTCTTAAAGAAGGTATGTACAGGCTGCTGAGAGGAGCATGAAGAAAACATATCACGGTATGTATGCAGGATATGGCTTTGTCCGGCTGTGCAGTATGAGCCGCAGCCGCCTCCTGCAGCGCCGAGAAGCATTTCCCGATAAATTTACTGCTGCCGCCAATCTAAAAAAGCCCCTCCGGCTTCATCAGAAAGGGCAGTAGATATTCATTCTTTTTTCAGGTATTTTATAAATTCCTTTTTTGTTCTCTGATAGTTGGCTCTGCATATTGTAATCTCTGTCCCGTTTGACAGGAATATTGACTGGTTTTCCATAGAGTCCACATAATCAAAATTGATAATATAGCTTCTGTGGCACATATAGAATCTGCTGTCAACTTCTTCGTACAAATCCTTTAATACTGCATTGTACTTAAAAATACGCTTCTGGGTGATAACCGAGGTTTCTCGTCTATACTGCTCAATATAGATGATGTTTCTGTAAAAAACTCTGGCAACAAGATTTTGGTTTTCAACAACAATATAGTTCTTGTTCATATTCACCTCCAACTTATTCGGGCATTTTATTGAATTTTATATAAGGGGAATTGATTTACAGACGCTTCCGTAAATTTCCACTTTTTATGATTATATATTATCTTTACATCATTATCTATGTATATATGTGAGTATAATTCGACAAAATTCGACATTTATATTGTGCTGCTGTCTGTAAAAACAGCAGGCACATTTTCATACCTGCTGCGTATTTATCTGATTCCGTGAATCACATTCTTTGCCCATTTGCCTGACTTGTATCTGCAGGTCAGGATTATCGCCTTGACTATGTTTTCCGATTTGACAAGCAGCACTACAATATATACCGGCAGGCTGAATACCATTGCACTGAGGAATGCCGCAGGCACCGCTATAAGCCATACGCATGAAACCTCGCTTATCGCTGCAAATTTCGTATCGCCTCCGCCTCTTAAAACGCCTGTTACAAGAGTGCCGTTGTAGAGATTGAGCACCATAAATATGCCGTATATAAACAGTATCCGTTTTGCATAAAAGGCTCCCTGGGGTGTAAATCCGAACAGGCTCACAAGAAGCCCCGAACAGATTATAAGGAGGATACCGAACACTGCGCCGAACAGCAGTGCGATTCTGAGCAGTTTTTTTGCCATGGCACGGCTTTTTTGAGTGTTGTTTTCACCAAGCTGCTCTCCTATGAGAATAAGGGCTGCATCTCCTATGCTGAAGCCCGCCATTATGAACAGGTTCTCGATGGTATTGCTCGCCTGCGCCGCCGCATAAGCCGTAACCCCTATATGACCTATGG
>CAVDMD010000101.1:0-8387 GCA_963609975.1 bacterium
CAGGACTACATTGAGAACAGAGTAAATATGAAGGAGTCTGTATAGGCTTCTTTTTACTTTTGAAGGAGTATTTCAGCAATTAGATAAAGGTGACTTTATCAGGTAAATACACAACAAAACATTGATATATTTATGTGCGTTGTGTATGATGTAGATAGGCAACCGCTATGAATACAAGTTTAACTATATTTATGCGGGAAGAACAGGAGAGTGCCGACAGAGCATTGGAGGGAGCAGTATGATATTATATCATGGGAGTAATCTTACAGTATCTGAACCAAAACTGGTGGTTCAAAACCGATTTCTTGATTTTGGTTACGGATTTTATACTACGACTAACAAGACACAGGCTATAGGGTTTGCCGGCAAGGTTACAAGACAGCGCAAAAACGGAGTGCCTACAGTAAGTATTTACGAAATAGATGAAGAAAAAGCTTTTCTTGAATGTTCGGTTTTGCGCTTTGAGGCGCCTGATGAGAAGTGGCTGGACTTTGTTTCTGATAACCGGTCCGGAAATTATAAAGGAGAAATTTATGATTTTGTTTACGGACCTGTCGCGAATGATGACGTTTACACCACATTCGCCCTTTACACCTCAGGGGTATTTACAAAAGAGCAGACGATTGAAGCACTGAAAGTGAAAAAGCTGTATAATCAATTAGTGCTTACTTCCGAAAAGGCACTTGGATTTTTGAAGTTTGCGGGGATTGTAGAAAAGGGGGGATTATAATGGAACAGAAAAAATTTGAAGCTTTACTTGTTCTGATTATTCCTGAAGTGGTCCGCCTGATTATTGAAAAATACAAATGTGATGAGGTTACGGCAGCAAGAGAGTTTTACGGCTCAAAAGTATATTCCCTGCTGGAGCAGGAAGATACTAAGATGTGGCATTTCAGTCCGCTGACCTTGTTTAATATGTATGACGAAGAACGAAAGACCGGCACTATTACATTTCCGGAGGGATAACTATGAGCAGACAGGGAAATTTTATGATTTTTTGTACGGAGCAATATAAAGCTGCCAAAAAGCTGACCGGCAGACAGGTGGCAGATTTGTTTACCCGCTATGGGGTGTGGGAGTATATTTATTCCTGTTTTGAAGCTTTGCACACCACAGGTGTAAATTACATTGTTGAGGATATTGACCTGTATATTGAAACAAGAAAGCCGGCAGGGGCTTAAAATGTTGTATAAAACAGATATGCATAACAAACAGCAGGGAACGGAAGTTATCTACGAAGCGTGGATTGCTTTGCCTGCTGTTTTGCTTTAATATATCCTTGAGGTGATTGGTATGGATAATGAAAAAACCGGAAAACTTATACTTAAACTCCGAAAAGAAAAACAAATGACACAAAGCGAGCTTGCAGATGTTCTCGGAGTATCTGACAAGGCCGTTTCAAAATGGGAAAGGGGGCAGGGCATTCCCGATGTTTCTCTGCTGGTTGCGCTATCGGAATTCTTTAGAATTAACATTGATGATATACTTGCAGGCGAAGCTGCGGAGAGGATGCCCGAAACAGGCAATATGAAAAATCTTAGATTCTATGTATGTCCGTCCTGCGGCAACATTACGGTATGCACAGGCGGTGCGGAGATTTCCTGCTGCGGCAGGAGGCTTGAGGCACTTGAGATGAAAAAGCCGGACAGGGAGCATGAGGCAGATGTTCAGATTGTAGAAGATGAATGGTATATCACAGCAGAGCATCCTATGCAAAAAGACCACCATCTGCTGTTTGTTGCATTTATGACAGGTGACAGGCTTCAGATGATAAAGCAGTATCCCGAATGGGATGTGCAGGTCAGAATCAGGAAGCGCGGCCATGGCAGACTGGTGTGGTGCTGCAGTAAGCACGGACTTTTTTACAAACTTATATAACAAAAAAGGGCCGCCGCGTGCAGCCCTTTATTCTATTTGAGTTTGCCGTCTATTCCTACGGTTACAACATTAAGCGGTATATCTTTGCCTGTTTTGGCAAGAGCGTTTGTGACAGCGTACTGAAGTCCGCCGCAGCATGGCACTTCCATTCTTACAACCGTAATGCTTCTGATTCTGTTTCCCCCGAAAATTGCGGCAAGCTTTTCCGAATAGTCGATGTCATCAAGCTTCGGGCAGCCTATCAGAGTTATACGGTCTTTGATGAATTCATCGTGAAATGCGCCGTAGGCAAAGGCTGTGCAGTCGGCGGCAATCAGCAGATCTGCATTGTCAAAATAAGGGGCTTTGACAGGCACCAGCTTTATCTGAACAGGCCACTGCCTGAGTCTGCTTTCTCCGGATATGCTGCTGCTTTTTTCTTCATGCTGTATCTCTCTTAAAGCCTGACCCGGACAGCCTGAGCCCATTCCTGCTTTTACTGCGGCCTCGTCATAAGGCGCAGCTTCACGCTCCACAAAAGATATGGCATCTGTGGGACAGACAGGCAGGCAGTCGCCGAGACCGTCACAGTAGTCGTCTTTTATGAGCCGGGCCTTGCCGTCTATCATGGCGATGGCGCCCTCATGGCACGCCTCTGCGCAGGCTCCGCAGCCGTTGCATTTTTCACTGTCGATTTCTATTATTCTTCTTTTCATTATTCCATCCTCCCGAATTTCATTTCTTCTCCTGATTTATCATATTTTTTTCTTTTGCCTGTAATGCTGTCTATGGAAATCCTCCATACTGCAGTACGGTCAAGGCTTCTGTCTATGGCAGCCTCGAAGCTGTCAAGATTTGCAGGTGTATATTTCTCACATATCAGTCTTAACGCTTTTGTTTTTTCTTTTATGTCCGTAACCTCACAGGCGGTGCCGCAAAACGCGGCAGACTCAAACTCTGTTGTGAACTTATCTGTGGCGGGGACAACATCTCCGACGCAGCTCACATAAACATTGGGATTTTTTCTCAGAATATCTGTTTTGGTGCCCTCGGTGGCGCTGTGAAAATATATGCGGTTTTTATCTCTTGCAACCGAAAGCGGTACGCAGTACGGGCAGCCTTTTTCATCTGTCATGGCAACCTGCGCAAATGAACATTTGTCTATAATGCCGAGAGCAAATTCCTCCGGCATCTGCCTGTCTTTTCTTCTCATGCATCTACCTCCCATGCTATTGAAGCAGTTTTATCTTTCTTCTGTCCGAATCTATGATTCCCTCTTCTTTGAGGCGGCGCAGCTCGCGCATCAGGCTGGTACGGTCAACGCACAGATAATCTGCCAGCTTTGACAGTGAAACATGAGTTTCAAAAGTGCTGCTGCCTGCCATATCAGACATATATTCAAAATATGTCATAAGCTTTGCTCTTGTGGTTTTTCGGGATATGAAGCTTATCCTGAGAGCAAGCTCCTGTGATTTTCTGGCGGCCATAAGAAACAGATTGCGGATTACCTCTATATGACAGCTGCACAGGTTGCTGCACGGCGAAGTTATTGTAGAATAGGGGATAAACATTATCTCACAGTCTCTGTCCGCCTCAACAATATATTCAAGAGTACCTACCGGCAGGCAGAAAAGCTCTCCGAAAACATCGTCTTTTTTGAAATATTCTATAGTCTGCGCATTGCCCTCATAGTCTATACAGTAAAGATGGGCTTTGCCGGACAGTACAAGACCTATTGATGACAGCTGGCATGAAAGCTCTGTTATGGTTTCGCCGGGTCTGTAGGTTTTAGGCGCTGTATCAAAGCATTTAATCATTCTCCTGACATCCTCGACAGAAACACCGTCAAAAAATTTCATAAATCACCTCCTGAATATTATCTGCAGGGAATTTAATATATTAATAATATATCTCAAAACTGTAGCATATGCAACAGAAAAAATAAAAATAATCTGCTAATATATGAATACATTAAAGATTGATGTGATTTACAGGGAGGTAAATGATATGATGAAATTCTATAAATGTTCACACTGCGGAAATATTACAGCTTTTGTAGAAAACAAGGGAGTGCCTGTAATGTGTTGCGGTCAGAAGATGGAGGAGCTGATTCCCAACACAACCGACGCGGCAGGCGAGAAACACGTGCCTGTATATGAGGTAAAAGACGGAACAGTTACCGTAACCGTAGGCTCGGTAGAGCATCCTATGCTCGAAGAACATTATATTCAGTGGGTGGCGCTTGAAACCAGACAGGGCAACCAGAGAAAAATTCTTGCTCCGGGACAGAAACCTGAGGTTAAATTTGCAGTAACACCTGACGATGAGGTTGTTTCCGTATACGAATACTGCAACCTGCACGGACTGTGGAAAGCATAGCTATATTGGAGTATATAAGCCTTTTGTATAAGGCAGCGGTTTAAGAGAGGAGAAATATTATGGAATTAAAAGGAACAAAAACAGAAAAAAATCTGCAGACAGCATTTGCAGGAGAATCACAGGCAAGAAACAAATATACATACTTTGCAGGTGTCGCCAAAAAAGAAGGCTATGAACAGATTGCGGAGCTGTTTCTGAAGACAGCCGAAAACGAAAAGGAACACGCAAAAATGTGGTTCAAAGCTTTAGGTGAGCTGGGAGATACGGCAGCAAATCTTCTGGCAGCAGCAGAGGGCGAAAACTACGAATGGACGGATATGTATGACACATTTGCAAAAGAGGCGGAGGAAGAAGGCTTCAAAGAGCTTGCATATAAGTTCAGAGCTGTTGCGGCTATCGAAAAAGCTCACGAAGAAAGATACCGCGCACTTTTGAAAAATGTCAGCGAAACCGCGGTATTTGAGAAAAAAGAAGAAACCCTCTGGGAATGCAGAAACTGCGGACATCTGGTAAGCTCCAAAGACGCGCCGAAGGTATGTCCTGTATGCAGCCACCCTCAGAGCTTCTTTGAAGTAAGAAAAGAAAACTACTAAAACTGATTAAAGGCTCTCTGATGAGGGCCTTTAATATATCTCAACACCTGTGTAATAGTGTTTTAATATCTGCTTGTAGTCATAGCCCTCTTTTGCCATGCCGTTGGCTCCGTACTGGCTGAGACCTACGCCGTGGCCGCTGCCGCTGGATGTGAACACTGCGTTTTTATCGTTTGCATCCACCGTGAAAGTCGCCGAAAAAAGACCCAGCGCAGTCCTGACCTCAACACCCGAAAGTACAGCGTCTCCTATCTGCATTTTGGCTACGCTGCCGCCCTCGTTGTTTGATATAATTTTAACGTTATTTTTGTTTACAGCACCGGTCGAAACAGCAGGGTATGATGAGGATATCAGCTTTTTCAGCTTTGCATAGCTGAAGCTGGCTGTTTCTTTTTTGTGAGTCGCATCATCCTCGTAAGGGCTTTTTACACTGACAAGATAGGGTACTGCAGATACAAACACATCCTCGCAGTTTTCAGTGCGGCCGCCGCTGGAGGAATGAAACAGAGCGTGTTTTACAGGCTTTCCGCCGTAGTACATAATCTGCCCCTCTGTGTCTTCTGCAGCGCTGCATATTTTAGCGTAGCTTTTTTTAATCCACTCACTGCCCTTTAACTTTTCCAGCTCCTCCTGATCTCTGTATACCTGACAGTGAGTTGTATCGCATACGGGTGCGGAGGGATGGTCTGAAGAATTGCCCGCCGTAATTTTTGCGACCGAATAAGTCCTTGCGGCAACAGCCTGGGCTTTCATCGCTTCTTTTTTGAAAGTATGCGGCACCTCGCCTGCAACCACGCCTTTGACATATTCTTCGAAATCGACGGTTTCTGTTTTGCCTGTAAGCGTGCGATATACCTTTACGGTTTTGGGCATATCGATCAGATAGTCAGGCACGACCTCTGGTTTTTCAGTGACGGACGGTATAGAAAATATGCTGCTGAATATGTATGGAAATCCTGCAAACAGTATAAATGCGGCAGCCAGAAGCGCTGCGGGGTATTTAAGGCAGGCTGCCGGTTTTTTAATATATGACTTTCGCCTTCTTCTTGTATGTTTCATAGATATATATTATGCGCGAAGTGTCTGATTTATGGCAGGGAAAAAGACATCTCCGAAGAAATGTCTTTAAGTGAGGTTTGAAAATCAAATTTTATCTGCATTACATAAACTTTTGTCAGCTCCGCAAACCGGTCGGTGCAGGAGCGTCATACTGTTCACTGCAGAAATAACAGTGTGCATTTCAGGTAAGCTTCTCCGAAGAATATATAAACAGGTAAGCTTCCCAAATAAGCGATTGCTATAATTGCCGAACTGTTAACGATAAAATATATTTGTGGTTTTTTACAATTGTTTCAAAATATAAAATCGTTAAAATTTAGTCAAGCAACGAGTATATTATATTCTATCACATATAAAAAAGCAACCTCAAATGATAAAAAATTAACAAAAAATTATGTTTTTTTGAAGGTACAAGCCAGAGCGTGTTGATAACATAGGCAGGACAGTGATATAATCAGTATAGAATAACTACAGAAAGGAACAGGATAATATGTTTGACGAAAATATAAAAAAAGCGAACAGAGTCAAGGCCGAAACTGTAATCAGAGCCCTCGAAAAAAGAGGCATGAAAGGATATTATTGTGACAACAGAGAGGAGGCGCTGGGACTTGCCCTCAGCTTTATAAACGAGGGAGACAAGGTTGCCTGCGGCGGTTCTGTGACTCTTGGCGAGATAGGACTGAAGGACAGACTTGCAGTTATGAACGTGGACTGGGTTGATCCGTTCAAGTTTACGGATCCGGACGAGATGTTTGCAGAGAGAGTCAGAACTCTTACCACCAATGTGTATTTTATGAGCTCAAATGCCGTTACAATGGATGGCATACTTGTTAATATCGACGGCACAGGCAACAGAGTGGCGGCACTCTGCTACGGTCCCGAAAAAGTGGTGCTTGTTGTGGGAGTCAACAAGATAGTGAGCAGTGAAGATGAGGCTGTTGCCAGAATCAAAACCGATGCCTGTCCGCCCAACTGCACCAGACTTGACAAAAAAACACCTTGTGCAGTAACGGGCAAATGCGGCAACTGTCTGTCGCAGGGCAATACCATATGCTGCTATACCGTTTCAACCAGATTCTGCTCTACGGGAAGAATCCATGTAATACTTGTAAATGATTATCTGGGCTACTAGTCTGTAGCTTTGCAGAGCCTCCCTGCATATAATATGCAGGGAGGTTTTACAATGAGAGATATTTTTGTGAACGGATACGCATATCCGTCGATATCACAGGAGGTGCTTGCTGACTGGCTGCCCTCACTGACCTTTGTATCCGGCTTCAGCTGCGGCTTTGCAGAGGACGGCCATATTATACAGCTTGATGATGGTGCCCTCAGGGCGTCTGCGGCGGAGGCGGGAGTGAAAACACTGATGGTGCTTACTCCTGTGGACGAAAATGGAGTGTTCAGCAACAACAGAGCAAAGGCTCTGCTTGAAAGCCCCGCGGCGCAGGAGAATTTCCTGAATGATATCATATATACCATTGAACAGAAAAATATGTTCGGCGCGGATTTCGATTTCGAATACGTCTATCCTGAAAACAGGGAGCAGTATGCGCAGCTTATTGCAGAAGCAAGACAGCGGCTTAACCCCAAAGGGTATATAGTTACAGCGGCCCTTGCGCCCAAGACCTCGGCAGACCAGCAGGGGCTTTTGTATCAGGGACACGATTATGAGCTGATAGGGCAGGCAGCCAATTTATGCTTATTGATGACATATGAATGGGGCTATACATACGGGCCGCCAATGGCTGTCGCACCCATTGATGCCGTCAGAAAAGTCATCGAATACGGTCTGACAGAAATACCGCCGGAAAAAATACTGATGGGAATTCCAAACTACGGCTATGACTGGAAGCTGCCGTTTGTAAAAGGTGAGTCAAAGGCAGAAAAAATAACAAACGACGAAGCGGTGACAAGAGCGGCAGACTATGGCGCGGAGATTATATTTGATGAGCAGGCTATGTCACCATACTACCGTTATACCGATGAGGACAATACGGAGCATGAGGTGTGGTTTGAGGATGCAGGAAGTATGGAGGCCAAATTTTCACTGGTTGACGAATACGGTCTGGCAGGCATAAGCTGGTGGAATATTATGAGCCGGTTTCCTGCAGGCGTTGAGGAACTTGCAGGGAAGTTTACTGTGATTAAGGTATGAGAGCATAAGTTCTGCATATGATAAATTCAAATGCTGCCGAAGCTCTTTATCATCATGCCTGTAACGGACTTGATATCACTGCTGATGACAGTCCGGCAAAGACAGGGATCAATGTCAAGACAGGATAAATGCCTGATGCAAGGAAATTTACGTCTAAAATTTTGCTTTGAAGATTGTCTCAAACAAGCAGAAACTCCATAAAAGCACTAAAGAGCCCCACAATGTAGAACTCTTAAAGCGTTCGATCCCGAAATACACTGGAGTACATTCCAATTTAAGCTCTCCCTGCAAGGCTCAGTAAACTGTCCTGAACTGCTTTTGAAAGGCTTAAATGATTTTTT
>CAVDMD010000102.1:0-8382 GCA_963609975.1 bacterium
AAAAAAAGACAGTATTTTGCTGTCTTTTTAATAATACCTTGCTTATGGATATTTACACTCCCTGTCTGCAGCAGGAATTCATATAAAATTGTCACTGTATATAGAACTGACCGTCACTGAATTTATAGATATAGTTACCTCTTGCAAGTTTTTTATTCTCATAGTAACTGTGATAAAATCCCAGATAATACGCATCTCCCGCAGCGAACCCGTTTTCAAGCTCATAACTGCAGTTCACCCTGATGCGGCATTTGAGGCTGCCGCTTCTGTCATACAGACTCAGATAGCTTGGCAGGCTCTTTACGGCGGTGCTCTCCTGGGATACTATATAGTCGCCCAGCATATTAAGCCCGGCATATATCGTATTGCTTTTTTTGCCTGATACTTTTATAAGCTCGACAGGTCTGAATTCCCTGTCAAGTATCACCATGCCCCTGATGCCTCTGACTCTTACAAAATACCAGTTGTTTTTGCTGTCATATGTAATCGCGTTGTATCCTGAGGTTTCTGTCTGAACATCCTCCGAAAGCCCGTGCAGAAATACGGGAAGCTCTATTTTTATATTCCTTTTGACTTTGAGTGTATCCGGATCGATTACAGCCACGGTATCCGGCACTTCTGTAAGATGTATTGCGATTATCTCTCCTGTACGGTCATTGTAGGTAAGATCGTTGCCGTGATGAATATTCAGTGCTGCCGATACTTTTACAAGTTTGAAATCGCTTAATCTGACCTTTGCTATTTTGCATTTTTCCACCACGCGGTTGTAAAGAATATAGTAGGCATTCTGTCCGTCACTGCAGGCGCCCTGAAATGTGTCGTATCCCAACAGTTTTTCTCCTGCGGCAGCTCTGAGGTTGTATGTGCCTGCAGAATCAAATCTTACAATATCGCCTGTCATTTCACTGTATTTTTCGTTTTCTATACCCGCTGTGATAGTTTTTTCGGGTGTTGCGGCCTCCGCTGTATATGGTACTCCCGATAATATGATTGCTGCAAGCAGTATCACACAGATTTTTCTCATATTCCCTGTCTCCCTTTCAGTGTTGTCTGCCTCTGTTTCTTTTTTGCTTCCTTACCCCTGCGGTTACGCATACTGCTGCAAGCAGCGCCGCGGTAATTCCCGCTGAAATCATAAGCAGCCTGCTGTTGTTTTGTGTCTGCAAATCCTCATCTGCTGTATTCTCTGCGTTGTTTTTGCCGGCGTCACTGTCTGCCGCATCGGTTTTGTCAGAGGCCTTTGTGCTGCCTGCACTATTGTCAGCCGAAGCTTCTTCTATTGTTATGTTTCGGGTGACATACGGTGTATTCATCGCTTTGCCGTCAAGGTCATAAGCCTCCTCTGTGCTGATTTCAACAGCAGCTGTACCTGTTTTGAGTGCCTTGAAGCTTAGAGTAAATGCTATGGTTTTGCCGTCATCTGCATTTCCCTTTAGTTTAACAAGACCGCCGTCGCCTGTGCTTGACCCGCCTGACAGGTACTCAAAATATTCTGTATCGTATCTGACACTGCCGTTTACGGAATCAAGATAATCGGAGCTGTATTCTATATTTACGGTCAGAGTTTCTCCGGCTGCAATACTGCCTGCGCATTCTGCAGCAAGATCAAGTGAGGCTGCAAAAACACTCTGAGGCACTGCCGTAATTATGCACAGTACTATCACTGCTATGAATTTTTTCATTGCGCTCTCCTTTTTATTTTCTTGTAATCGTCAGCGTATATGTCCTTGTAAGTCCGCTGCTTGCTTTAACTTTAATATAGTGTGTACCGGTTCCTGTTTTGAGTGATATGGTATCATTGCCGCCTGTTACAACGGCGCTGCTGCTGTTTGCCCTGGCGGTAACCGTAATGCTGTCTGTATTGTCAGGAACCGTAACCGTATAGCTTTGCGTATATCTTGCAAAGCTCCTGTCAAGGCTCAATGTCTCGCTCCCTGCTGTTACTTTGAGGCTGTCAAGAAGATTGTTGTTGTTGCCTGTCGTGCCTGTTTTCGGGCAGGCAGATGACGGCATATCCTCAAATACCGGAATCTTGAACACTATTGTGCCGTCCGCAAGAGAGCTGTAGCCCTGCTTCATAATCATTGCCTCGCTTTCGGCTCCCTGTATATTTGTCATATACTGATGAGTGCCTATTGCGTTTTTGCTGTCTGCGCATACATTGAATTTTTTGAGGTACAGTGTATCCTGTCCGGAATTGACATAGCCTTCCGCATAAAACAGCGCGCCTCCTTTGATGGCCTTGTATCTGGTATTCCACGGTCTGCCGTATGTGGTGGCATTAACTCCTGCGCCGGAGGCCCACCACAGCCCTCTCTGCACCGCAGACATACTGTCTGTCTTGTAGGCCTGTATGTTAAGGAAATTATAGATTCCCTCATAGCCGTTGTATTTGCCTGATATAAGGGAGCTGCTGCCGCTGCTTCCCTGCTCCTGTATTATCATCGCGGCAAGCACATTGGGATTTACTCCCGCGTTTTTGCCTGCATAATATATGGCGCTTGCATATGTCGAATATGCGCTCTCCGGAAATTCAGCGTCAAGAAATGTGCCGCTGACTATTTTTTCGACTGTCGATATGCTCTGTGCTTCACTGTCAAAAGCATGGCTTACAAACATATATATGCTGTTTTCGTTAAGGAAATTACGCGGGTCGAGATAATATTTTATTATTCCGCTGTATGCGCTTACCCAGCCGCCGCTGTCAAATACAACATACTGATTGTTTTTGAAGTCGTATGCGCCGCTTTTCATCGATTTCCACGAATCATAGGCGCCTGCGTATATAAGGTTTCTGCCTACTACTGTTTCGGCCGTAACTGCATCAGACCATGTCGTGCCTGTATGCTCCGCCTTGAAAATCCAGTCGGGATGCTCTTTGTGCAGAGCGCGAAGGTAAGTCCTGTAGCTTTCGGGAAAGCCCTCGTTTTCGAGCTGAGTTTCAAAGTCCGCGGAGCTGCCGCCGCTGTTTTCTTTGTATTCGCTTACTTTAACATACTTGGATGTCACATAGCCGTATTCGCTTCCGAATTTAATCTTGTACCATACCGTACCGCTGCTGTCCTTCTGACTGCCGAGTATCTTGGCTGTCGCTCCCTTGTCAAGACTGCCCAGCAGCTTGCCTGAAGTTCCTGCAGAGGCTCTGACATTGAGAGGGCCTGCTGTAACTGTTATCATCTGTTCTTTGGTTTCCTGCTCGGATGATGAGACTGTTTTTTTGACATAGGTCGCCCTTATATACGAAAGGCTGCCGTTATATGTAACTGCATACCACAGCTGTCTGCTGCTGTCATATTTGTAACCTTTGAGTGTCACCGAGGCGCCTTTGGCAAGTGTCCCTCTGACGCTGCCCGAAGTGCCTGCTGAGGATCTGACATTGAGAGGGCCGTCTGTAACAGTCGCTTTTTGGGCAGGAGTGTAGATTGTATATGACACGGTCACTGTTTTGATATAACGGGAGCTTATATATGCGGCTTTACCGTCATAGGTTATGTAATACCATACAGCGGTTCCGTTGTCTTTGTAGCCTTTGAGTGTCACCTGCTGTCCCTTGACAAATGTGCCTTTGAACGATGACGAGGTTGAAGCGTCGCTTCTGATGTTAAGCGATGATGCTGTCACCTGTCCTGTTTTGAATGATGAATATTTAACAAGATCCGCACCTGATACCGCAGCTGCAGATAATGCGAATATCAGTGCAGCCATTATCATAACTGTAATAATGCGTACTGGTCTGTTCATTGGTTTTCTCCTGTTTGCTGTCCCTCTATATCCCTATTATTTCTTTAATCAGCGCAGGCGCTTCCGTCTGCTTCTCTGATATTTCAAAGGCCTTTGCGGCTTCTGCGGCCGCATCTGAAAGCTTAGCCTCATCGTTTGCATATATTACCGCAAGAGTTTCACCGCTTCTGACAGCATCTCCTGTCTTTTTTTGGAGATATATGCCTGCTGCAAGGTCTATGCTGTCCTCTTTGGTCGCTCTGCCTGCCCCCGAATGCTGTGAGGCAAGACCTGTTTTTCTTGCATCTATGCCTGTTACAAAGCCGGAGGTTTGGGCTTTGAGCTCAATTCTGTGCGCTGCCTGTGGAAACAGACTGTAATCGTCTGCAATGCCCGGATCTCCGCCCTGTGCTTTGACAAACTCCGTAAATTTCTCCAGACCGGCTCCGGAAAGCAAAGCATCTCTTGCCATTTCGTAGCCTGATTCAGCGTCTGATGCCATACCTCCCATATGAATCATAATGCCCGAAAGCACAAGCGACAGCTCCTGTATGTCCTCAGGGCCTCTGCCCTTGAGGGTTTCAATGGCCTCTATAACTTCAAGGCTGTTGCCTACTGCTCTGCCCAGAGGCCGGCTCATATCGGTTATAACGGCGACGGTCGGAACACCGTCATCCCTGCCTATCTGACACATCAGCTCTCCCAGCGCTCTGGCCTCTTCAAGAGTCTGCATAAACGCTCCGCTGCCGCACTTGACATCTAAGACTATGGCATCCGAGCCTGATGCGAGTTTTTTGCTCATTATTGACGAGGTAATAAGGCCGAGGCTGTCTACAGTTGCAGTCACATCCCTCAGCGCGTATATTTTTTTGTCGGCAGGAGCCACATGGGCAGTCTGCCCCGCCACCGCCAGACCTGCATGGTTCACCTGATTTATAAATTCGTCAGGCTCAAGCGATGTCCTGAATCCTCTGATGGATTCAAGCTTGTCTATGGTACCGCCTGTAAAGCCCAGTCCTCTGCCGCTCATTTTGGCAACGGGAACCCCGCAGGCTGCCGCAAGAGGACCCACAACCATAGTGGTCTTGTCACCCACGCCTCCTGTTGAATGTTTGTCAACTTTAATACCTCTGACCCCTGACAGATCAACAACATCCCCTGAAAATTTCATAGCTTTTGTCAGAGAATATATTTCCTGTCTGTCAAGGCCTCTGATATATGCCGCCATAAGAAATGCGGCGGCCTGATAGTCCGGTATGCTTCCGCCTGTATATCCGTTTACAAAGAATTTAATCTCCTGATCCGAAAGCATCCCGCCGTCTCTTTTTTTCTCTATGATATCATACATATTCATATGCTCACCTCATTTTTTCACTCTGTCAAGCACGCTTGCTCCAAATCCTGTGCCGCAGACTCCGAGTATGTCACATACCGTAGCCCCTATATCCGCAAAGGTGCTGCCTGTTCCGAGATTGGCGCTTCTGATATGACTGCCGCACATTACAAAAGGAATATATTCTCTTGTATGGTCTGTGCCGCTGTGAACAGGATCGTTACCGTGATCTGAACATATCATAAGCACATCCTCGTCATTCATAGCCTCCAGTATTTCCGGAATCCTGCTGTCAAACTCCTCTATGGCTCTGCCGTAGCCCACAGGGTTTCTCCGGTGTCCGTATTCGGAGTCAAACTCCACAAGGTTTGTGAATATTAAGCCTTCAAAGTCCTGTTTCAGAGCCTCGATGGTCTTGTCGGCACCGTCCATGTTGCTTCCGGTTTTTACTTTGTCGGTAATGCCTCTGCCGTTGAATATGTCATTTATTTTGCCTATGGCATAAACTGTTTTGCCCGCTTCCTTTATTTTGTCTAAAACAGTAGGTGCAGGAGGCGTCACAGAATAGTCATGTCTGTCGCTTGTGCGTCTGCGCCTGCCGTTTTCGATTACATACGGACGGGCTATAACTCTGCAGCAGGCAAACTCTCCTGTAAGCATCTCTCTCGCAGTCCGGCATATCTCATACAGCCTTTCGAGAGGAATAACATCGGTGTTGGCGGCAATCTGAAATACACTGTCGGCAGATGTGTAGACTATTGGTTTGCCCGTAGCCTCATGCTCATCACCGAGCACTTCTATTATCTCAGTACCCGAAGCAGGATAATTGCCGAGAGTGCCCACTCCTATGGCCGCTTCAAACTTATCCATAAACTCTTTGGGGAATCCGTTGGGATAGGTCTTGAACGGAATCTCTGTTTTGAGACCTGCAATCTCCCAGTGTCCGGTTGTGGTGTCCTTGCCTTTTGAGGCTTCCGCAAATCTGCCGTATGCGCCTGCAGGCTCCATAACTGCAAGCCTGCCGCCTGCAGCGCCGTCTATATTGCAGAATCCCAGTGCCTGCAGATTGGGTATGCTGATGCCACCCTCCCTCTCGTTCATAACATCAACTATATGTCCGAAAGTGTCCGCGCCCGCATCGCCGTATCCGGCCGCATCGGGCAGCGCTCCCACTCCAAGGCTGTCTGTCACTATCAGGGTTACTCTTTTCATCTCTATACCTCCGCTATAAGTCTGGGGCAGGCCTCGAGATAATCGAGGCTTACCAGCATATATCCGGTGCCGTCAAACACCGCCTGAAGCCCGTTTTTGAATACCTCAGGCCCATGAAGATGTCCGTACACCACTGTTTTGACTCCGTATTCTGTAAAAAGCTCCGTAAATCCGGATCTCTGGAATTTCTCGTTTGTGGGCGGATAATGCAGTACCCCTATAATTCTGTCATACCCCGCCTGTTTTGCGGCTTCGAGGGAAGCCTCCACTCTCAGCAGCTCTCTTTTGTATATTTTTTCGTCCTGCGAAGTGAAGCCATCGTTGCCGGGACATATCCAGCCGCGGCTGCCGCATATGGCATAGCCGTCAGCGGCATAAAAATGGTTCTGCAGAAAATACACATCATCATAAAGCTGATTGAGCTTTGTAATACCGGTCCACCACAGATCGTGGTTGCCCTTGATTATAACCTTGCGGCCGGGCAGCCTGTGTATCCATTCAAAATCTGCATAAGCCTCATCTCTGGTAAGCCCCCATGATATATCTCCCGCAATTATAACCGTATCGGTATCTCTGACCGTATCGGTCCAGTTGGCTTTAAGCCTCTCTGTATGGTTTTCCCACAGCGGGCCGAATATATCCATCGGCTTATCCACCCTCTCGTCAAAGGACAGATGAAGGTCACCTATTGCGTATATGCTCATTAACTATTCCTCATTATCTTCAATTCCAAGCAGGTCGCTGCTTGTTTCTTCGGGCAGAGCCGTAACATCTCTGAGTTTTCTCTGTATCACGTTTGTTCTGGTGCCTATCAGAGCGTCCAGCTCATTGTTTGCCTGATTGATTCTCTCCTGCGCTTTTTTGAGTGTTTTTTCAAACTTGCCAAACTCCGTCTTGACAGCTCCAAGCACATCCCATACTCTGCTGGAGTGCTTCTCTATGGCAAGAGTGCGAAAACCCATCTGCAGGCTGTTCAGGAGCGCTGCCATAGTTGTGGGACCTGCGATATTAACCTTGTATTCTCTCTGCAGCACTTCAACCATGCCTCGTCTGACAACCTCCGCATAAAGACCCTCAAAAGGCAGAAACAGTATTGCAAAGTCTGTGGTTGCAGGCGGGTCTACATATTTGTCGTGTATGTATTTTGCCGAGGCTTTGATGGAAGCCTCAAGCGCCTTGCCGCAGGCCTCTATCTGCGCCTTGTCGCCTGTTTCGTATGCGTCTGTCAGATTGCTGTATTTGTCTGCAGGGAATTTGGCATCTATCGGAAGATATACCACTCCGTCATCATCGCCGGGAAGCCTTACTGCAAATTCAACCCTGTCGGACGAGCCTTTTTTGGTTGCCACGTTTTCGTCATACTGATCTCTGGTCAGAATCTGCTCAAGGATTGCCGAAAGCTGAATCTCTCCGAGTATGCCTCTTGTCTTGACATTGGATAATACTTTTTTGAGGTCACCGACTCCCGACGCGAGATTCTGCATCTCGCCAAGACCTTTGTATACTTCTTCAAGCCTTTCGCTGACAAGCTTAAACGACTGCGACAGCCTCTCCTCAAGAGTTTTCTGGAGCTTCTCATCCACCGTCGCTCTCATTTTTTCAAGCTGAGCGCTGTTCTCATCTGTAAGAGCCTTGATTTTGCTCTCCATTGCAGTTCTGATATTGTCAAGCTTCTGCTCGTTTTCGACTGCCATATTGGAAAATCTGGTGTTAAGCTCGGCAAGCCGTCTGTCCTGCGCTTCGGCAGACTCTTTTATGTTTTTTGACAGCATCTCTCCGAGCATCTGAAACGAACTGTTGACATTCTGCAGTGTTTCGGTTCTGGAGCGCGCTATTTCTTCTCTGATCACGGCGCTTTCGTCTCTGGCGCCAAGCTTTCTCTCAAGCGATACAATCTTAATCAGTGTAACAGCAAGAAGCACCGCAACAAGTCCGAGTAATATATATATAACTGTGTCCATTGAATTTCCTTTCTATTATGTGCATACTCCGCATACTATATAAGCAGCAGAATTTTAATAGCAAAATTATTACACCACAACGATAACTTCAAGATGGCATATGTTATACATCGCTTCTGCCGCTATTGCGTCAATCAGCGTGTACAGACATTATAC
>CAVDMD010000103.1:0-2422 GCA_963609975.1 bacterium
GGTCTGATCCCAAGAGTATCCGCAGCATACATATAGCCCGGCTCTTTGGATTTGTGGGATCCAAACAGGTATCCCCTTACCTCCGGATTTATCATATATGCGCAAAGTGCCGCAACTGCCGATATATATCCGTCTATAACAGCCGGAATCCCGTAAAGTGCCGCGCCAAGAAATGCTCCCGTCATTGCGGCTATGTCAAAACCGCCCACCTGACTTAATGCCTCGAAAACTCTGTTCCAGCCATCCTCATACGGAGTTATTCTCTTAACCGCACTGTCTATAATCTGTTTTTTCTTTGCAAGGGATTCGCTGTCAAGTCCTCCGCCTCTGCCCGCTGTTTTGTCTGCGGGCAGGCCCGTAAGAGCCGACAGTACCGCCGCTGCGGTGGAGGTATTGCCTATACCCATCTCTCCGACTCCGATTATATCGTGTCCTGTGTTTCCTGCCGCTTTAGCCGCTTCAATCCCTATATATATGCCCATCACAACCTGATGCCTGTCCATTGCGGGCGCTTTGGTAAAATTATGCGTCCCGTATGCTATTTTGCGGTTTACAATGCCTCTCGCAAGGCTCCGTCTGCATACACCTGCAGAGCAGTCATGCACTACAGGGTCAAGGGTCAGCAGCTCGTCGGGAAAATCAGCGTTTACGCCCACATCCGTAACCAGAATATCCGCGCCAAAGCAGTCTGCAAGCGCACCGACACCTGTCAGATGCTCTGATATGTTGATTGTCTGGCTGTATGTAACAGACTGCGGTGCAGAGGCAACCCCCTCTGCCGTTACTCCGTTGTCTGCTGCAAACACTGTAATCACGCCGCGGCTTATACGGTTTTGAACTCTGCCTGTAATCCCCGCAAGCCGAACTGCTGTATCCTCCAGCACTCCAAGCGAGCCGGGCGGCTTGGCAAGTGTGTCAAGCCGCGCCTCCGCCTGCTTCATAGCCTCGACATCAACCTGTTTTATTTCCCCTATTATATTTTTTAATTCTGCTTCCGTCATATGTACCCTCTCCGCATAGAATAAAGGATATCCATTCTCCGATTTTTTATCTCATACAGTGCTTTTTTACTTTTTACGCCCCGGAATAAAACGATTCCCTCTACCTATCGCATACTTTGTAATTTTATATGTTATGTCTGCATCCCCTGTTTCAGTTATTTCCACTTTTTCAGCTTTGAAAAAGCCGTTCATACTAAAATCCTGGCAATATGATTCAATACGTTTCCAGTTGCACTGTTTCTCTGTGCCATAATCGACTTTCATCGCTTCGAGAATATCATCAACTTTGAATCCGGTATCTTTGTTTTCAATCGCCCAGTTAAGTATTGCAACTTTTAATGGTAACATTTTTCTTTCCTCCATTTACTCTTCATCGATATTTCTCAAATTGAGAAGTTCAGACGGCTTAATTACAACTATAATAGCACCTATTGCTACGATTGCTCCACCTAATATTGCCATCCATGTATATTCGAATGTGAATCCGGGCAAAACCTTCAGCATAATGAAGTTAAGAGGGATTCCCCAGAACGGAATTGTGAAATTAAGTGCCAGTGCTCTCGATGGTCCGATTTTAGGAAATGCCAGGTAAATCGAAAGATATGTTACACACTGGGAAACTCCCCAGATCAGCAGAATAACCAGAGTCATAGGATTGGTAAAAATATTAACCACCAGTCCTGAAATAACTCCGGAATATCCCGAAACCAGACTAATGATAAATGCCATCAGTAATTCCAGAATTCCCGCACCCAGAGCTCTGAACACGGCTCCGCCTGTAAATGAATCTACCATATCCGCAGCATATGTGGAAACCGAACCTTCAAGACCCATAAAAGCTGCTCCAAGCAATGCAAGCAACATTCCCACAAGCGGCATCGGAGCTGATTCCGGAACTGTCATTCCCGCCAAAAATACACCAAATACAATAATGATGATGCCGATGATTCCTCTGGCGCCGAAATTTTCTTTTAAGAAAATTCTAGCAAAAATTGCACCAAACAAAGGAACTGTTGCACAGCATGCGCCTGCTACAAACAGTGAACAGAATCCTATTGAAGCCATAATAAGGCCATTGCCCAGCGGGCCTGCAAGAAAAGCCCCCAACAGCATAAACCATGCCACAGGCAGCTTGAGCATACGAACCTGTTCCTTGATGCTCCTGCCTGTAAACCAGTTAAGGATTATTGCGTAAACACCTGCAACTACATCCGCAATTCCCAGCACTGCGATAGATACGATTGTATAACAAACTAAAAAATCTGTCTCCCAATCAAGGTTCAGTCCATCAATACTGTTATTAAAAATAGTAACATTGAATGCACTCATCAGAGCACCTGTTGCAGCAGCCAAAAGAGCAAAGGCCATGCCCTGGTATCCTCTCTTGAGTTTTTTCTTCTCATAAAGTTCCTGCGAAGAAA
>CAVDMD010000103.1:2432-8263 GCA_963609975.1 bacterium
GTGATAAAATAATACGATAACTTCTGATAAAAAACAAGTTTCTATCTGTTTTTAATCCCAATACCACTAATACCCCTGCAAAACAAACAGAGCAAGTTGTATGCCAATGAAAAAGCAAAAAATATTTTTTATTCTTTCATTGGCTCTGAATGTTGAATTTTTCAACATTCAGAACCTTCATTTGGTTTTTTGATATTATCTTTTATAGATTGTTTACAGGTTATCCATGTGCTTTCACGCACATTGACATCTAAAATATGTGACATGTACGCACACTGAAAAAATCAATGCATAAGCTTCCCTGTTTTCAATTATTTCTTGGCAATTGCTTTCTTTACAGCCTCGACTATATTAGGGGCAGTAAGCTTGAATCTTTCCATCAGGTATGATTCAGGCCCGACTTCTCCGAACTCGCCCTTAACACCTACACGTTCCATCGGCGTAGGGCATTTTTCTGCCAGAACTTCGGCGACAGCACTTCCCAGACCGCCGATAACCTGATGATTTTCAGCAGTCACAACAGCACCTGTCATCTGAGCATACTTAACTACGCAATCCTCATCCAGCGGCTTGATTGTAAACATATCGATAACAGTCGCTTCAATGCCTTCTTCAGCTAACATATCTGCAGCTTTTAATGCCTCAGCAATCATCAGTCCGCAGGCTATAATCGTAGCATCCTTACCTTCTCTCAGCACTACAGCCTTGCCGATTTCGAATTCAGATCCTTCTTCATAAATCTGCAGTGTCTTCTTACGTGTAAATCTCATGTACTGAACACCGTATGTTTCAGCCAGCTGTTTAGTAAGGTTTGCCATCATTACGGGATCCGACGGTTCCAGTACTGTGATTTCCGGCATTACTCGCATAATACCGATATCTTCAAACGGCATATGTGTTCCGCCATTATTTGTTGCACTCACGCCTGCGTCTCCTCCGATAATTTTTACATTCAGCTTAGGATATGCACAGCTCATGAATATCTGATCATATACACGTCTTGTTGCAAACACTGAGAAAGTGTTAAAGAACGGCACCATACCTGCAACTGACATTCCGCCTGCCATACTGCATCCGTGCGCTTCTTCAATACCTACATTAACTGATCTGTCAGGAAACTCCTTGGCAAACGGTTTGAGACCCATGGAACTGCAGAGGTCACAATTTATTATAGCAACCTTTTCATCCTTTCCGGCCGCTTTCATAAGTGCCTCACAATAAGCCTGTCTCATTTCTTTATCGCTTGTCTTAAATTCCTTCAGCAGCTTTACCATTTGAAATCACCTCCCGGATATGTTCCTTCTGCAAATCTTCTTTCGATTTCTTTTATACTTTTTTCAGCTTCTTCAGGTCCGAATGTGAGATAATGGTTAAATTCAACCGGCTCAGCAAAATCTACACCAAGTCCCTTGTATGTATCAAGAACTATGCAATGAGGTTTTCCCGGATTAGCCTTGGCATTTTCGATAGCCTCATATATTTCAGCAACATCATATCCCTTAACTGTAGTTGCATCAAAACCGAAGGCTCTGAACTTATTTTCCAGATTTACAGGATCGTTTATCGCTTCAACTGTTCCATCAAGCTGTTTCTTATTCCAGTCTACGAAGATAATCAAATGATCCAGATTAAAATGATTAGCTGTCTGGCAAGCTTCCCAAACCTGACCTTCATTACATTCTCCATCACCCAGCACACAGTAAGTATAGCTGTCCTTGCCCTGCTGCCTGTTAGCATAAGCGATACCAACTGCCGCTGATATTCCCTGCCCTAAAGAACCGGTACTCATATCTACACCGGGAACTTTCAAACGATCTGCATGACTTGGCAGGCTTGTGCCGCCTTTATTTAAGGTCTTAAGCCAATCCATAGGGAAAAAACCTTTCAGCGCCAAAGTCGCATAAAGCGCAGGTGCACAGTGACCTTTGGAAAGCACAAACCAGTCTCTGTTTTCCCATTTAGGATTTTTCGGGTCTATATTCATTACACCACCATAGAGTACAGCCAGCACATCAGCTAAAGATGCTGAACCGCCGATATGTCCGAATCCGGCTTCCGCCAGTTCTCTTAATGTCCATATACGGATGTCTTTGCTGAGCTCTCTCATTTTTTCAATGTTTACATTATTGCTCATATTAAACTCCTTGATTCTGTTTACAGCATTGCATTGTATTTATCAAAAATTTCATTAATTTGAAGTGCGATTTCCTTTGTTTTCGCAGGATCACCATCTGCCAGGCTATACATGATAGGCAGCTGCACTACTGAAATGGCCGGCTTATATTCCAGGAAAACCGGAAGTGTTTCCAATGTGATGGAATGCGCAATGCAAAGTTTCTCCGAAGGCACCACTGAAAGAATTCTTCTGATATTATGATGCTTGATTTCATTAGGTCTAAGCGCCTGTGACGGTGCATGCGAACCAATAATATCAACGCCTAAGTCAAGCAGTTCAGCAGCTCTGCCTTCCAGATCCTCAACATTCATTAAATCAACTTCACAAGGCTTACCCAGCTCATGAGCCATTCTTGCAGCCTCACTGATAACATAATCATGGGCACCGCCATCAACTGTGATAATATCAGCACCTGCATCATACATCGGTTTACTGATGTATGTAGTTGCATCGATAATCTTACTGTCTACCAGAATTTCCTGATTCGGGCATCTTTCTCTGACTTCTTTGATTGCTTTAAGCCCTTCGCAGAGAATTAAAGGTGTACCGATTTCAATAATTTCAGGCATATCGCCCACAGCATCCAGCATCATGTGAGCATGTTCCATCGTATAAACGTCCAGGCCACATTGCCATTTTAATTTTCTCGCCATTTTAATTTCCTCCTATGTCTATATTGGTCATATTTATTAGTTATTCTTTGACTGTATTTAATAAACGCAACTTTCATACCAACAGCTTTTAATTGCTTCGATTTTTTTAATATAAAAACAAAAAAGCTAAAGCATTGCAATTTCAACGTTTTAGCTTTTGTAACTCAAAATTATCAATTAATCAGTATTACTTTTTATTGTCCGACAAAACCGGTATATCCCCTGTTGCACAATTTTTGCGACAAAACGGCACATTATTGTTTCTGTGCATTATTTCTGCTTTTATATATTTATTTTTGTATCTGCCATGCTGTTATATTATAATCAGGTCTCTCTGCCAAAGACACGCCGGGTGGTCAGGCACAGCTGTTACAGCCATGGCGAAAACCCAGATTGTTATAAAAAGAAAGATGTCTGTGAACATACACAAAAGATATATTCACAGACACCAAAATGCAAGGTTACTTTTTAATCTGTTATTTTCCAAAAACCTCGTCACACACTTTTCTCACATATGCATATGACTCAGCCATACCCTCAAGCCCTTTGAATGTAGTGTCTTCCATGCTTATCATGCCGTTGAATCCGCTGTCTTTAATTATCGTCAGCATCTCCTTAATGGGCACTGTGCCTTCACCAAAAACTGTCATCTTCAATTCTCCATTAAGAAAATTGTAATCTGTAATATGAAGCGTCTCTATTCTTCCCAGCACTGCATCAAGAATAGCCTTCCAGTTTTCAAGGAAAAATGCATTGCCTGTATCATAGTTGAATCCTATGTCTAAATGCTTTAGCTTATCCCACGTACTAACAAATCTGTCGATATCAAAGCAGAAATTAGGAACTTCCCATGATGGCGGTTTGGAGTCATTCTCGAATACGATTCTTACACCGCATTCGTTGGCAACCGGAATGCAGGCCTCAAAACATTCACAGATATTCCTGATGGCAGCATTTACATTGGCTATAGCGTCCGGATGAGCTGCACCTCCCGGAATTCTAATATATTTTCCGCCAAGAGCGGCTACTTTTCTTATTTTTTCTTTTGCATCCTCTGCAGACTTTGCTCTGACATTCGGATCAGGATGAGTAAAGTCACTATACGCGCTAAGCATATTAAAAGGTAAAACGCACTGCTTTCTTATTTTTTCCAGTTCACTGACTGTAAGCTCATTTATAGCGCTTTCACCTAAATCGTAATATTCGAAACCTATTTTCCCGGCTTCTTCTGTCCACTGCGGGATACTTAACTCTCCGGAAGCTATCAAAGGATATATGCTTACCGGCAGACAGCTTAATGCCCTGCTCAATTCATTCACCTCTTATTAATATATTATTTATAGTTTCTTCCCATTTCTTCGGCCTTCTGCGGATATTCCGTCTTAAGAACAGCTCCCGCTTCTTCAACTTCAGGAACTATCAGGATTCCTTTATTTTCCCAATGTAACAGTTTATTAATCTGCTCATGGGATTTAACAATTCCTTCAAAAGCTTCTGTTCCTTCAGAGTCACCACATACTATGAGAGCCGTTTCTCTAACCTTAACAGGTCTTTGACCTACCAGCATCCCATACAGCTTATCTATAGCACCTTTTACCTGTGTTGGGTATGTATACCAATATAACGGAGTTATAATCACCAGGGCATCCGCTTCCTCTATCATTGGAGCCAGTTCATTAAAATCATCATTTGCCACGCATGGAACACCATCTGTATAGCAATTATTACATGCCATACATCCGCCGATATTTTTTCTGCCGGCGTCATATCTTGTAATATTATGTCCCGCTTCAGTTGCTCCTCTGATAAAAGCATCAGCCAGTATATCGCTGTTTCCTCCCACTCTCGGGCTGCCTGTAATCACCAGAATATTTTTATCCATTGCAATTCCTCCTCGTACATTTTTATAACAATATTTACAGTTTTCCGCTGGAACCCAGCACATTTCTCATCTTATGCTGCACCATTCTTTTAATGGCTTCTCTGGCAGGTCCAAGATACTTTCTGGGGTCAAATTCTTCAGGATTTTCTGTCATATACTTTCTTATTTCTGCTGTCATCGCTAATCTCAAATCGGTATCGATATTTATCTTTGAAATAGTATACTGTGCAGCTTTTCTAAGCATATCCTCCGGCACACCTTTGGCTCCCGGAATTTTACCGCCATACTGATTGCACATATCTACAAATTCAGGTATTACAGTCGATGCCCCGTGAAGCACCAGCGGAGTATCCGGAAGAAGCTTTGAAATCTTTTCAAGCCTTTCATAATCCAGCTTGGCATCTCCCTTGAATTTATATGCTCCATGGCTTGTTCCTATAGCTATAGCAAGAGAATCCACTCCTGTTCTTTCAACGAATTCTACAGCCTGAGCAGGATTTGTATAGATTACATCTCTGTTATCCACAATAACATCATCCTCAATGCCTGCTAAAGTCCCCAGCTCCGCTTCAACCACAACGCCCTTATTGTGAGCATAATCCACAACTTTTTTAGTAAGCTCAACATTTTCTTCAAAAGTATATTTAGAGCCATCTATCATGACTGAAGTAAACCCATCGTCTACACACTGTTTACATACCTCGAAGTCTGCACCATGATCCAAATGAAGAACGACATCCAGCCCTGTGTCCTCAACTGCTGCTTCAACCAGTTTTTTTAAGTATGCGGGTTTGGCATATTTTCTTGCACCTGCCGAAACCTGCAGAATCACAGGCGAACTTTCTTCTTTAGCTGCATCCATTATTCCCTGCACAATTTCCATATTGTTCACATTAAACGCTCCAACTGCATATCCGCCGTTAATAGCTTTTTCGAAAAATTCTCTTGATGTTACTAATGCCATATCTTTTCTCCTTCTCTCTTTTTCTAAATTTCTCTATTAGCAATAACTAAACAATGCAATTATCGTGCCAAACAGAAAGCATCACATTATATGAGGCTTTTTTATTAGAAATTCATAGCTCTTATATATGTTTCCTGGAAATTGCTCATCTTCGCC
>CAVDMD010000104.1:0-8209 GCA_963609975.1 bacterium
TGAACACCTAACTTGGCGAAGTATGAGCCTTAGTAGGTGTCATGCAAGAGTTCTCCGGCTTTAGCTGGCTAAGAACTTACTGCCCCTGTCGGTCAATCGCCGTATGCAGACATTATACCACAATGATAACCTCAAAAGGTATGTGTTGCACATCGGCTCTGCCCTGTCGGTCAATCGCCGTATGCAGACATTATACCACAATCAGTACCTTTATAATATAGTGATAGCGTCAAAAAAATAAGGCCGGAGCCCAAGGCTCCGGCATCATGACCTGAATCAGTCTTTTTCGTTAAATAAAAATGATTTGGTTTTTTCGCTCTGCGGATTTTCAAATACCTGCTCAGGAGTACCCATTTCCTCTATAACTCCGTTTGCCATAAAGATTATCTTGTCTGCAACATTCTTTGCAAATTTCATTTCATGGGTTACCACTATCATTGTCCTGCCCTGATTTTTGAGGTCTTTGATAACTTTTAACACCTCTACCGTAAGCTCAGGGTCAAGCGCTGATGTCGGTTCGTCAAAGCACAGAACCTCAGGCTTCATTGCAAGAGCTCTTGCTATTGCAACTCTCTGCTGCTGTCCGCCCGAAAGCTGACAGGGATAATTCATCGCCTTTTCCTCCAGACCTACGGTCTTCAGAAGGTTCATGGCTTCTTCTTTTATCTGTGCCAGCGCGGCTTTTTTGTCCTGACCTTTTTCAAGTTCATGTTTGAGCTTGAGTTCCGGCGCCAGAGTAAGATTTTTCAGCGCATTGTACTGCGGGAACAGGTTGAAATTCTGGAAAACCATCCCGAAGTTCAGTCGTTTTTCACGAATATCACGCTCTGAATACTGATCTTTTTTGTCAGCATCGTAGAGTTCTTCGCCTTTGAGTATTATTTTGCCGTGGTCAGGGGTTTCGAGGAAGTTGATGCATCTCAGAAGCGTTGTCTTGCCGCTTCCGGAAGATCCGATGATTGCAACAACATCACCTTTTTCCATATCAAAGTCTATGCCCTTTAACACCTCTGTGTCTCCGAAGCTTTTGTGAATGTTTCTTATTTCAAGTAATGCCATAGTCCTACCCCCTGTAATAATCCAGTTTCTTTTCGATTTTACCGAACACTATAGTCAGTATTCCTACAAACAGCAGGTAGTATACCGCTGTGAAGAACAGAGGCCATATAACTCCGCTGCTCTTGATGAAAGTCTGACCTGTCCAGATAATTTCATAAACAAGGATAATCCTTGCAAGAGAAGTATCTTTTACAAGAGTTATGATTTCATTTGACATAGGCGCCATAATACGCTTTATTACCTGCATGAAGATTACTTTGAAAAATATCTGGTTTTTTGTCATGCCCAGAACCTGTCCTGCTTCATGCTGTCCGTGAGGTATTCCTTCTATACCTCCTCTGTATACTACCGCAAAGTAGCATGCATAGTTTATGATGAATGCGATATATACCGCGATGTTTCTGCCAACATCTCCTATTCCCCATATATTGTTTCCAAGAATCATCCCCGGTCCGTAATATACAACCAGCAGCTGCAACATAAGGGGTGTGCCTCTTACTGCCCATACAATAGCCTTGGTACAGGCTTTGATTGGTTTGAACTTGCTCATAGTTCCAAAAGCAAGCAAAAGACCCAGTGGCAAAGCTCCGATAAGCGTTGCTACAAATATTTCAAAGGTTTTCAAGAAACCTTCGTTAAGAGCCGATATGACTGTTCCAAACATTATTTCCTCCACACATAAGCAGGGATAGGTTACTATCCCTGCTTACCGTTATTATTATTTCAGTTGATTATTTCTGCTCAATTATGGATTCCTGAACTCCGTATTTTTCAGCGGTTTCCATCATAGTTCCGTCTGCATAAGCAGTCTTGAAGAAATCATTGAGAGCTGCAGCAAGGTCACTGCCTTTTCTGAAGCCTACAGCGTATTCTTCGCTGCTCAGTGATACTGTGTATGTAAGTTTGTCATAGTCAGTACCTTCACCTATCATAGCGCCTGCCATGAGAAGGTCTATAATGCTTGCTTCCGAAGTGCCTGCTGAAACTTCCATCAGAGTGTCTGCCTGAGCTTCTGCCGATGTGTATTTCAGGTCGTTGTCTTTGGCAGCAGTTTCTCCTGCCGAGCCTGCTTCTACAGCAAACTGCAGATCCTTGATGCTGTCAACTGTCTGATATTTGTCGGCAACATCTTTAGGAACAACTACAACCTGCGCGTTGTTGCAGTATGCATTTGAAAGCTCCATGCCTGCTTTGGTCTCATCTGTGATAGTCATACCGTTCCATACACAGTCGATACCTTTGTTGTCAAGCTCTGTAATCTTGTAGTCCCAGTTGATAACTTTGAATTCAACATCTACGCCAAGGCTCTCGCCAAATGCTTTTGCCATGTCTGCATCAAATCCGATCCATTCGTCACTGTCCTTGTTCTCTTTGTAGTCCATAGGTGCAAATTCTGTGATACCAACCACGAGCTTGCCGTTGTCCTTAACGTACTGAAGATCTGATGATGTTTCTGATGAGTCATCCTTGCCGCAGCCTGTTACCATGCACATGGAAAAAGCCATGGCTAAAACCAGCACTATGCTTAAAATCTTTTTCATTTTCTAAAACCTCCATTGAATTACCTTTAGTCAATCTCTTTGTTTAGTATTTTGTTACTTTATCACAGCAACGCGAATTTGTCAATAGTTTTGAGTATTTTCAGAATAGTTTTCAGAATAATCAGCTTTTGCCTCATATTGTGCTGTACCTGTAAAGCCTTGCATACCGGCCGTCTGCGGCCATAAGCTGCTGATGAGTCCCTGCTTCTTTGATCTGCCCGTCATCTATGAGAATGATTCTGTCCGCATTGCGTATGGTGGAGAGTCTGTGGGCGATTATAACTGTGGTTCTGCCCTCCGCCAGCTTGTCAAATGCCGCCTGTATTTTGGTTTCCGTCACCGTATCAAGCGCCGAGGTCGCCTCATCAAGAATAAGGACAGGCGGGTTTTTGAGGAATATCCGCGCTATCGAAACTCTCTGTTTCTGTCCTCCCGAAAGCAGCACTCCTCGTTCTCCCACATATGAGTCGAATTTATCCGGCATATTCATTATGTCATCATATATCTCCGCCTTGCGCGCCGCTTCATGCACCTCTTCATCGGTTGCATCGGGCTTGCCGTATCTGATGTTTTCCATAACAGTGCCCGGAAACAGGAACACATCCTGCTGCACTATTCCTATGTTTTTGCGCAGGGTTTCTTTTGAGAACTGCCTTACGTCTGTGCCGTCAAGCTTCACGCAGCCCGCATCCACATCATAGAATCGGGGGATAAGCTGGCACAATGTGCTTTTGCCGCCTCCCGAAGGTCCTACTATGGCAACTGTTTCGCCCTCTTTTATTTCAAGGTTGATATTATCCAGCACGCTTGTCTTGTCGTCATAGGTGAAGCATACGTTTTCTATGCTTATTCTGCCTCTGACTTTGTCCGGATTTACCGGATTTTCAGGCTCGCATACTTCCGGCTGCAGCCTCATCAGGTCTATAAATCTGGTAAGCCCCGCATAGCCGTTCATAAATATTTCTGTGAAGTTGCCAAGCTTCCTTATCGGGTTTATGAATGTGCTTATATAAAGATAGAATGTGACAAGATCCACATAGTTCATATCGTCTTTCATTATGAGCCAGCCGCCGCACGCCATTATAACCACAGGCATTATGCACATGAAATATTCAAGCGCGGAATTGAATCTGCCGAAAGCGCTGTAACTGGCGCACTTGGCTGTTTTGAATCTCTCGTTGGCCTGTGCGAATTTCATATAGTCAGCCTCCTCGTTTGCAAAGGCCTTGGAGGTTCTGATGCCCGAAAGAGCCGATTCTATCTCCCCGTTTATCTCCGACATTGTTATTTTGACATTGCGCGAGGCTGTAACCATATTCCTGCGACAGAGCATCACAACTGCAAGGAATATCGGAATTATTACCAGTATCACAAGCGCCAGCTGCCACTGAACCGTAAACATAATGCCTATAGCTCCGGCTATTGTCACAAAGGCCACAAACAGATCCTCCGGTCCGTGATGCGAAAGCTCCGTGATTTCAAACAGGTCGCCTGTCATTCTGTTCATAAGCTGCCCTGTTCTGTTGCTGTCAAAGAATTTGAAATCGAGGCTCTGCATATGTCTGAACAGATCCTCTCTTAAATCCGCCTCTACTCTGACGCCGAACATATGGCCCCAGTATGTGATTATATAGTTCATGCCGGCTCTGATTACAAATGCCGCAGCAACGATAATCATCACCGTAAAAAACGCCTCAAACTGTCTTGCAGGCAGAAGCTGATTCATCGAGCTTCTTGCCACAAGGGGAAATGTCAGGTCTATAAGCGCCATAACGAGTGCGCATGAAAGGTCAAGCACAAACAGACCCCTGTGCGGTCTGAAGTACTGCACCAGCACTCTGAGGGGCGATTTATCGTAGTCTTTGTTGTTCATATATAAACCTCCTGTCTATGGTTGCTTTGTAAATATACCGCGGTCACAGGTAAAGCTGTGTCAGCAGGATTGCCGCCACAGGAAGCGTACCCATGGAAATAAGCGTTGTCATAGCCACTCCCTCTGCCATAAGCGCCGCGTTTCTGTTTTCTTTGAGCGCTATCGCGGTGCTTACAACCGCACACGGAAATGCCGCAGCAAATATGAGTATCAGCTTGGATTCGGATGCAATCGGCAGCCAGTTTACCGCAAGGAACGTAAGCACCGGCATAAGTATCATATTGCACAGGCTTGCAATGATAAGCTGCCTGTTTGTAAGCATTTTGCGTATGCTGCTTTCGGAAAGCTGCACTCCCACAACTATCATTGAAACAGGAATTGTCGCATCTCCTATGGTATTTATGAAGTCGGCCAGAATATCCGGAAGCTGCACCTTGAGCAGCATAAGCACCAGCCCTATAATCAGCGCATAGGTACACATATTCAGCATCGGCATAAGCATACCTTTGATGCCTTCTTTTTTGCGGAACCCGTAGTTCATCTGATATACCATCATCGAATAAAGGTATATGTTGAGAACTATATTCTGTATCACCATAAGGAAGAAATATGTGTTGCCGAATATGGCTTTGGTAACGGGAAAGCCCATAAAGCCTGTGTTCACGGCTGTGATTATAACCATAAGCACACCCGCATCCTCTTTGTCCGGGTGCATCAGTTTTACAATCAGAAATGCAATTCCCATGGCAGCAAAAAAGAATATGAAAGAGCCCGCCACAATCTGTATCATCAGCTCAAATGTATGCGTGTCAAGGGTCTGCGATGTCATAGAGCCTATTATCATGCACGGCGATGTTATAAACAGGAGCAGGTTGGAAAGGTACTTCTTGGACTCTGCGGGAAGTATGCCTGTTTTGGCTGCCGTAAATCCTATTGCCGTCATTGCAAATATCGCTGCTATTTTCAAAAAAACTGTAAGCATATATATCTCCCGAAGTTAAATTTCTATATATCTAAGTATATCATATTCCGCCATAATTTCATTACTTTTCTTGCTATTGCAATACAGTAAAAAGCCCCCGAAGATACGGAGGCAGTCTATATGTGTTTTAAGCTGCGGCTTTTTTCTTTCGCGCTATATGTACGCAAAGCCCTATTGCTACGCCCAGCACCGAAGGGGTAATCCAGCCAAGCCCCATTGAATAAAGAGGAAGCCAGCCCTCTGCCGATGCCACTATACCCGATACAGCGCTGATACCGCTTACCCTGAACAGATCCAGAACAGCGGCTATCATAGTAAATCCGATTCCGAAACAGTATACCTCGCGGGCGTGATTAAAGTATTTTCCGAATATGCTGAGCAGAATAAGCACAATCGCCAGCGGATACAGGAAATACAGAACAGGCGCCGAGAAGGATATTATCTTTGACAGCCCTATATTCGATACCAGCAGTGAAAACGCAGTGAATGAAATCGCCCAGCCTTTGTAGCTCATTGATTTCGGGAACATCTCAGAAAAAGTGTCCGCACAGGCTGTAACAAGCCCTATTGCTGTTTTCATACAGCAGAATGTAACTGTCAGAGCCAGAACTATCATCCCCGCATTGCCGAGATAATGCTGCGCAACTACGGCAAAGGCTGTGCCGCCGTTAAAGTCAGGATCTGAAAGCTGTCCCGCATAAAGTCCGTAGCTCTGAGCACCGACAACTGCAATCAGAGCATATATAAATGTCATAAGGAGCATACTGAACACTCCCGATTTAATAGTACTCTTTGCAATTTCGCCGGGCTCTGTAACTCCCATTCCGCTGATTACATTTATAACTATTATTCCAAATGCCAAAGATGCAAGCGCATCAAGTGTATCATAGCCCTGCAGAAAGCCTGTTGCAAAAGCGCTGCCCTCATAGCTTTCGTTTACCGGAACCGACCCTATGCTCTGCTGCGGTGATATAAGCGCCGCAACAACAAGTATTCCCAGACAGAGCAAAAAAACGGGGTTCAGATATTTACCCACAGATTCCATTATTTTAGACGGTCTAAGAGAGAAAAACAGTACCGCCGCAAAGAAAAGTGTTGTAAATACTGCCTGAAAAAGAGTTTCCCTGCCTGATATAAGCGGCTGAATACCCATTGTAAATGAGGTTGCCGCACATCTTGGAATCGCAAAGAACGGTCCTATTGTCAGATAAAGCGCACAGGTGAAAAAATATCCGTACCAGCCGCTTACTCTGCCTGACATCTGCATAAGTCCGCTGCTTCTTGAAACGCCCAGTGCGACAATGCCAAGAAGCGGAAGACCCACCGCAGTTATAAGCATACCGCACAGTGCGGGAATCAGGCTTGCCCCTGCTTTGGCTCCGAGAATAATCGGGAATATAAGGTTGCCCGCCCCGAAAAACATTCCGAATAGCATGGAAGCAACAAGTGTATACTGCTTCCCTGTAAGTTTTGTTTCCATCAGATTCTCCTTTGTTGTTTTGTTAAATTTTGATTGATAAATCAATATTACAAAACCCCCAATTCCAAGGGTTGGAATATGGGGGTCGTCCACACAAAATACCCCGGGCGGCAATGCCCGTTTCCGTATGCTATATAATATACAACAAACCGGAACTCAATTCAACATAAAATTATTATTTATCTCGGCTGCACCTGTATTTAATCCGGGAACAGCCGCCGAAAAGCTACGACGGCAGTTTGTCCTGTTCTGATTCTATTTGTTTCGTACTCTGCGCAAGGCTGTCAAGTCTGCCTTTTTCTTTGATTACCACATAGCCTGCTGCGATAACCACAGCGCCTCCCAGCATCTGAAGCGGCGACAGGCTCTCTTTTAGAAACACCCAGCCGAACACTGCTGTCGATACCGGCAGAAAATCCGAATACAGAGCCGAAGTCGTAGGGCCCAGTTTTTTGAGTCCGTATACCATAATTAAAAACCCGAAGCCTGCAGAACCCATTCCAAGATATATGAGACCTGCAATAAGCGTTGGCTGAAGCTGCGAGAAATCAGGCATATTCGGAATAGCAACCGGCGCCATAATGCAAAGTGAACAAAGCATCTGCGTACACGCAAGCGTCATACTGTCATAATTTCCAAGGTACGAGGTTATGTAGTTATATACATTCCAGCAGAACACCGCCCCCAGAGCAAGCAGATAACCTATGGCTCTTCCCTGAAGCAGCTCGCCGAAATCTGCGCCGATTACAAGCACCACTCCGCAAAGACACATAACCATACCTGCAACAATTCTTCCGTTTGCCTTTCTTTTGAATATCACTCTCTCCGCAATTATTGAAATCACCGGCACAAAAGCAAGAACAATTGTGATAAGCGATGCCGGCATATAGCTCAGGGCATTGTACTCGCAGTTAAAGTACAGCACCTCTCCGCAAAGAGAACAGAGCAGAAACACAGGTAGGTCCTTTGCTCTTATCACATTGAAATTGCCTCTAAGCAGCTTAATTGACAGTATAGTAACAAAGCCTATGGTATACTTGCAGAAAAGCAGGCTCATAGGCTTGAATATCTCAAGTCCTGTTTTGGCTACAACATAATCAAATCCCCATAGCATTACAAGAACCGTCATAAGAATATATGCAGGTTTCTTATTTGTCTTATTTTCCAATCTGTTCTCCTTTTTTCGCTAAATCTATCAATTTAACTATTCTAAAGTATACAGTAACTGTATAGTCAATAGGTCAAAGCAAAAAAGCAGGGCAATCGCTTAAAAT
>CAVDMD010000105.1:0-7926 GCA_963609975.1 bacterium
CAAAGACGGCATATGGGTCTATGACCATGACGGAACTGCCGTATGGGCGTTTATCAGCTGGGACATACAGCGCTGCTTATAGCAGAGGTGCAAAAACAGTAAGCATAGAGTTTGAGACTCTGTCTGTGTTTTTACAGACAGGGTCTTTTGTATTGCGAAAAAGCTTTTTTTCTTTTCGCAGACGGGCAAAGGTGATATAATCTAAAAAGAACATAACCGGAGGAGGGCTTTGCTTGCTTGACAGACTTATAAAAAAATACGGAGCGCCGGCAGGTGTCATGTCGCTGGTTATCGCAGCGCTGCTGTGGGGCGGCGAATATGTTGTAGCCAAAGATGTGCTTGACACCATTGCACCAAACTGGACAAACATCATAAGGGATTTGCTTACCGCTGTTATGGCGCTTGTAATCTGGCACAGGGATTTCAGAGCGGCTTCGGCAGGCGACTGGAAACGAGGAGCAGTATGCGGCACGCTGTTCGGACTTGGCGGTGCGCTTCAGACCATGGGTCTTGAGCTGATTAACACGGGAGTAAACGCATTTATTTCGGCAGCCTATGTTGTAATAGTTCCGTTTCTTGTATGGATTATCGAAAAATCAAGACCTGCAGGCAAAGTGTTTTTAAGTGCAGCCATAGCTATGGCAGGCGTTACAATAATGTCCATAACAGGTATCACCTCAGGAGCGCTTTCCATGGGCAAAGGCGAAATGCTTTCTCTTATGAGCGCATTCTGTTATGCCGGAGCCATAGTTACGGCAGACTGTTTCACAAGAAAAACAAGCGTGTCCCTGATAACCGGTATGCAGTTCATATTTTCATTTGCGGTGGCTCTTGTGATGGCTCTGGTGCTGAGAGAACCGGTGCCTTCGTTTGATATGGTTTCGGCGCCGATAGTGATAGAATTCATATACCTGATAGTATTCGGCACATTTCTTACCCAGCTTCTGTTCACCTTCGGAGTCAAATATGCTTCGGCTTCGCAGGCGGGAGTCATATTCCCGCTGGAATCGGTCTCGGCCACAGTATTCGGCTGCATATTTCTGCATGAGGTGATGCAGGGAGTGCAGATTGCGGGAAGTATTCTGATACTGCTCTCCATTATTATAAGCAGTGTGGAGTTTAAGAAAAATGATTAAAAAAGCAGACATAATTCTGGCAGCGGCGCTAATTATCGCAGGGCTTGCCATGTCATATATGCTGTCCTTCGGCCAGGAAACAGGCTCGCGAGCCGAGATATATTCGGACGGGGAGCTTTACGGCGTGTATGCGCTTGATGAGGACAGAGAAATCACAGTTGCAAAAGACGGTCATACGAATGTAATTGTAATCAAAGACGGCAGTATGTATATGAAATCGGCAGACTGCAGCGGGCACGACTGCATCCGTCAGGGCAGCATTTCCAAAACAGGACAGAGCATCATCTGTCTGCCCAACAAAACAGTTGCAGAAATCACAGGAGGAAGCTCGGAGACTGATGCCGTAGCCAGATAACCATGAACACTAAAGACAGTGCAAAAAAAACAGCAGCGGCAGGTCTTATGACGGCGCTGGCGCTGATATTTTCATATATAGAAGTTCTGATACCGTTTAACTTCGGCGTGCCGGGCATCAAGCTTGGAATTGCAAACCTTGTTGTCATTATCGCTTTGTACAGGCTGGGATACAGATATGCGCTCGGCATTAATATAGTCCGCGTGCTTGTTGCGGGGCTTTTGTTCAGCGGTCTTTTCGGGGCGGTTTATTCACTGGCGGGAGCGCTTATGTCCTTTGCGGTTATGGTGCTTGCCCAAAAAGCGAAAGTATTTTCGGTTACGGGAGTTTCAATGGCAGGCGGCGTTGCTCACAATCTCGGACAGATACTGGTGGCAGCTGCGCTGGTTGAAAACATACGGATATTTGTATATTTTCCGATTCTCATATTTTCGGGAGTCGCAAGCGGCGCGATAATAGGAATCATATCATATTTCATGCTCAGACGGATTCCGCAGCTAAAATAAAAAGGAGGCAGACATGATAGTTTTATCAAAAACACAGAGCATATGTCCTGTATGCCATAAGCCGTCAGAGGCGGCATATGTGCTCAAAAATGGCGAGGTGGTGATTACAAAAACCTGCCCTGAACACGGCACGTTTTCAGATCTTGTGGCAAGAAACCCTCAGGACTATATCAGATGGACAAAACACCCTGTTGTAAACATACCCCCAAAGGTTAACATAACTGAAGGCGCGGAGGGAGAGTGTCCGCTTCACTGCGGCACCTGCGAAAACCATCTGCAGACGGCCTGCTGCGTCCTTATAGACGTAACCGACAGATGCAACCAGCACTGTCCTTACTGCTTTGCAAAGGCGGAGGATACAGGGAATGATATGCCGCTGTCTGAAATAGAGCGAAAATATGATCTGCTGCTTGAGCTTGGCGAAGAAAGAGAATTCAACATACAGCTTTCGGGCGGCGAGCCTACCGTCAGAGACGACCTTCCGGAAATAATCAGAATGGGCAGGGACAAGGGCTTTGAATATATACAGATAAACACAAACGGCAGAAGAATAGCAGAGGAAAAAGGCTATGCGAAGAAGCTCAAGGATGCGGGGGCTTCTGTGATATATCTGCAGTTTGACGGTACCACCGATGAAATATATATGCAGATGAGAAACGAACCGCTGCTTGACACCAAGATCTCGGCAATCGAAAACTGCAGGAAAGCAGGACTTCCGGTTACGCTGGTGCCTACGGTTGTCAAAAATGTCAACCTTGACAACATCGGGGAGATGATGAGGTTTCTCATAGCAAACAGAGATGTGGTCAAAGGCATACATTTTCAGCCTGTCAGCTTTTTCGGCAGAGTGCCTGACAGAAATTGCGACAACAGAGTCACGATGTTTGACTGTATGCACGCCATAGAGGAGCAGACTGACGGGCTGTTTCGTTTCAGCGACCTGTGCCCTATAACCACAGGCCATACAATGTGCTGCTTTTACGGGACATATCTCAGAGAAAAAGACGGCAGTATACGATCCCTCATAACAGAGCAGACCAGAAAAACAGGGGTGAGCTGCTGCGACAGCCATGACCCTCTTGAAATAATCAAAAAAGACAGAGATTTTGTTCTGAACAAATGGGATCTGCCCGAATACGGAGAAGCCGAGGACAGCTGCTGTTGCTGCTGCGAAGAGCCGCCTGCAGAGGAAACATCATGCTGCTGCGCAGACGAGCCTGTGGATCTTGATGAATTTCTCACATACTACAAATCAAATATGTTTACGGTATCGGGAATGGCGTTTATGGATCTTTCAAACCTTGATGCCGAGAGACTCAGACGATGCAGAGTGGTGCAGCTTACGGACGATGACAGACTCATACCGTTTTGCGCATACAACAGCATATACAGGAAATAGAGCAGGAGGTACATATGCTTAGACCCGGAAACTTTGATATAACAAGAAGCGCGACAGATGCCGCAGCATTCAAAAAAGGCGATAAAATTCTCGATGTCGGCTGCGGGCGCGGAGAAACCATGAGATTTCTCACAGACGAATACGGCCTTGACTGTGTCGGTGTGGATATGAATCTGAGATTTATCGAGGAGGGCAGCAGAGCAAACCCTGACCTTGACATCAGGCTCGGTGACGGCGAATTCCTTGATGACTTTTCATCAAAAACCTTTGACGGCGTGTTTATGGAATGTGTGCTGTCAGTCATAAATATGCCCGACGAGGCACTCCATGAGGCGTACTGCGTACTCAAAAAAGGCGGCAGGCTCATACTGAGCGATCTGTTTCATATAAATCCCGAAAAAAACTTCATAAAAGCAGTGAAGATAGATGCGGACAGACAGGCCATGCGCAAACGCAAAGAAGGCGACTGCGAGGAAAGAACAGCAAAAGCTGTTGATTTTCGCCATGACGGCAAGTTCATAATAGGGCCTCTCGGAGATCAGCTTGAGGCCATGGGCTTCATAATAACCCATTTTGAGGACAGGACGGATGATCTTACCCAGTATATGGCGGAAACAATACTTGACGGCAAAGAAGACAGCATTATATGCAATGTCAAAAATAAAAAAAACACAGGATATTTCATGCTTGTGGCACAAAAGAGGTAAATATTATGAAAGAAGAATTATTTGAACTCAAACTGCAGGGCTACTGCTGCAGCCAGATGGTTATGGAGCTGGGACTTCGGGCTCTCGGCAAACAGAACGAAGACCTTATAGAAGCAATATCGGCGCTGTGCGGAGATATTGACTGTGACAAGCCATGCGGAGTGCTTACGGCGGCTCAGTGCCTGCTGCATCTTGCAGACCCTCAAAACGGTCCTGAAAACGCCGCGGACCTTGAGGACTGGTTTGAAGACGCTTTCGGAGATAAAATCTGCAGCAGCCTTATGGAGGGGCAGCCTATCAACAAGGTTGAAAAATGCCCCGTTATAACCGAAGAAACTCTTAAATATGTATTTGAGATACTTGGGCTGGAGTGATAGATGAACACAAAATGGCTGGATCTGTGGATAGCCCAAAAGCACAGGCTGGATATGAGCTCGCGGGCGGCGCTGGAGAAATATCAGAGAGCAAAACTCAGAGAAACCGTAGAATATGCAGCAGGAAACAGCAGCTTCTACAGCAGACTCTATGAACACTGTGATACCGATGATTTTGAAAGCCTGCCTTTTACGACTCCTGAGGATCTCAGGAACTTCGGTGAGGATATGCTGTGCGTCAGAGCCTCGGAGGTTTCAAGAATCGTCACACTTCATACAAGCGGCACGACAGGCAGACCCAAACGCATATACTTTACCGCGCAGGATCAGGAGCTGACGGTTGACTATTTTGCAAACGGCATGAGGCTTATGACGGCAAAAGGTGACAGAGCGCTGATACTGTTTCCGCATACCTCGGAAGGCTCCATAGGGCGGCTTCTCAAAACAGCCCTCGAAAGGACAGGCGTTGAGGCCGGCTTTGAGCCGCAGGACCATGCTGACTGCGTGATAGGAGCGCCCGAATACGTTGCACGGCTTTCGGCCGCAAGACCCGATATCAGGGCAGACAGAGTGCTGCTTTCGTCTGACTATGTGTCGGAAGCTGCCAGAAATACAATTTCGCAAAACTGGGGCAGCCGTATTTTTGAACATTACGGTATGACGGAAATGGGGCTCGGATGCGCTGTGTCCTGCGGACAGGGAGCAGGCTATCATATCAGAGAAAACGATATATATATTGAAATATTAGACCCCGAAACAGGCAGACCCGTTTCGGACGGGCAGTGGGGAGAAATAGTGTTTACGACACTTACAAGGCAGGCGATGCCGTTCATACGGTACAGGACAGGCGATATATCCAGATGGATTACGGATGAATGCGCCTGCGGAAGTGTTTTGAAAAGGATAGACAGAGTAAGAATGAGGAGGTAACTATGTCGCAAAAAGTAATTTATCACGGCAGAGATATGCTGGAGCTTGGCGAGAGCTTTGTAATGTGCAAAATAATAAATTCCGAAGGCTCAACACCGAGAAAAAAAGGCGCGTGTATGCTGGTCAAAGAAGACGGCAGGACAATAGGCAGCGTAGGCGGCGGCAAGATAGAGGCCGAAACAGAGAAGCTTGCGGCAGAGGTGTTTAAGACAAAAGAGAAAAGCAGAGTGTTTCATTTCAGACTTGACACTTCGGAGGAGGGCATAGGCATGGCCTGCGGCGGTGATGCGGATGTGCTGATACAGTATGTCGATGCCGCGCACCCTGAGGAATTTGAAGAGGAATTTGAAAAAGTCACCACGGCATATATCTTTGGCGCGGGACACGTTTCCCTTGAAGCCGAAAAGCTTTTGAGATATGTGAATTTCAGAACGGTTGTAATAGATGACAGAGAAGAATACTCAAACAGAGAGCGTTTCCCCGACGCATATGAAGTAAAGACCATCGACTCGTTCAAAAACGCATTTGAGGGGCTTGAAATTGACGAAAACAGCTATATAGTAATTGTTACAAGAGGGCATATGGGCGACCTCGATGTTTTGAGAGATGCCCTGAGACTTCCGTGCGCATATCTTGGAATGATAGGCTCTAAAAACAAAAACAGGGTTCTTTATGAAGCGCTCAAAAAAGAGGGCTTTGACGAAAGTGAATTTGAAAAAATCTATTCACCTATAGGAGTTGAAATTCATGCAGAAACTCCTGAGGAAATAGCAGTAAGCATTGCGGGAGAAATGATTAATGTCAGAGCAGGCTACGGCAAATAACAGGATAGGAGCTGTAATACTTGCGGCAGGCTATTCCTCGAGAATGGGAAGTTTCAAGCCCGGATTGCATATAGGCGACAAGACTGTCATAGCAAGGCTTATAACCTCTTTTCAGGATGCGGGCGTCAGAGACATAGTGGTTGTAAGCGGACACAGCAGGGAAGTCCTGCAGTCCCTTATAGCAGGATTTGATGTTACCGAAAGCTACAACGAAAACTTCCCGCAGGGGATGTTTACATCAATACAGGCAGGAGTTAAAAAAACAGACAAAAAACTGAGAGGATTTTTTCTGATACCCGTTGACTGTCCGCTGCTTGAGAGAGAAACAATAGATGCCCTTGCCGGTGAAATTAAAGACGACAGCTCGTTTGCAGTCCCATGCTACAGAGGCAAAAAAGGACACCCGCTGTATATTCCTATGAGATACAGAGATGAAATCCTGAGCCATGACGGCACAGGCGGTCTCAAGAGCATTACAGACAGATACGACCACCTTATGGTCAGAGTTGAAACCGGCAGAGAAAGCACGGTTCTTGACATGGATACGCCTGCCGCCTATGAGGAACTCAAAGCTTTTTACCGGCGCGGCATGAAATCAGAACCGCTTGCGGATCTTGCGGCAGGCAGGACGTTTTACCTGATAAGGCATGGACAGCCGCAGCAGCACAGGGACAAAATATTTCTCGGACAGACGGATGTCCCCCTTAGCGATACCGGAATAAAACAGGCAGAGACGGTCAAAGCGAAGCTGCCGGAGGACATTGTCAGAATATATTCAAGCGATCTCAAAAGAGCAAAACAGACGGCGCAGATTATATGCAGTGAGGTAACGGAGGTCAGAGGATTCAGGGAGATGAATCTGGGAAGCTGGGACGGCAGATATATAGAGGATATTAAGCGCGAATATCCGGAGCTGTACGAAAAAAGAGGAAAAAACCTGTTTTCATTCAAAATCGGGAACAAGGCCGAAAATTTCTATGACCTGCAGTACAGAACCGTCAAGGCTCTGACTGATATTCTGAAAAAAGATGACAGCAGGGATGTTTTCATAGTGGCGCACAGCGGTGTTATACGGTGTATTGAAAACAACCTCAAAGGAGGCAGCGTTGAAGATAAGTGGCAAAAGCCCGCAACAGGAGAGATAAGAGTGGTTCGGGTCTGAAACAGCAAGAATGTATTAAAAAGGACAGAGGAGCAAAATAATAATTTGCGAAGCTGTTCTTTTTTAGTAGATAAAGCAGAGAAACGGATGAAAACAGCGATTATATAGAAAACTGTAGGATGAAGCCGCAGGCAAACTTGTTACTAAACTGAAAAATCAGAAATAAGGACGGAAAAAAATTTATTAAAAACAGCAAATTAATTTAATAAAAGTTGTTGTAAACCACAAATAACAGTGGTATAATAACAATGTAGTTAAGAAAAAATTAAAAAAACCACAAGATGGTTAAAAGAAAAGAGGGATATTATGAGTAAAGCACTCGAGAGTATCAAAAAGACTTTCACAGATTGTGCTGAAATGATCGATATGATCGTTGAAAAGGGTTTACTTAAATAATAACTACGATAGAAACTACACTTAAATAAATATTAGACAATATTTTTTTGGCAGAGGAATAAGCCCCCTCTGCCGTTTTTTTATGACCTGCTAAGGCGTATGTTTCGCTAAGGCAGGTGTTCAACAGTAGACTATTA
>CAVDMD010000106.1:0-7869 GCA_963609975.1 bacterium
TTCAAGGTATGCTTAAGGGAATAACAGTAGAAGACTACGGCAGGGTTATGAAGAAAGAAGGCCTTGAAGAAGGCGAGAAAATCGGTGAGGCACGTGGACGTAGTGAGGGCGAGGCTTCCGGCAGAGCTGCAGAGAAAATTGAGATGGCTAAGGCTATGAAGGCTGATAATGAGCCTGCAGATAAGATTGCAAAATATACAGGGCTTTCTGCAGAAGAGATAGAAAAACTATAGATATAAGTACCCTGGTCAGGGTGGATTAGAACAGTCGGTTTATATGGATCGGCTGTTTTTGTTATGAAAAATAGAGGGATATATAATTTCCTTGATAAAGGTAATTTGTGTATATAGAGAAAACACCTATAGTGCAGTGCGGTGTATGTGAAACAGCGTGAAAAAGGTGCGATTTGATGTAACTTTTACAATTCAGTTGTGGCATTCAGACCGTGATATACGGTGTGTATCATTGACAATCGGTCGGCATACCGATATAACGTTGGCATAGGGAGTGATAAGTATGACTTTGCAGGAATTTCTTGACCAAAAGAATATTACAAAATATCATTTGTCAAAAATCAGCGGTGTGCCCAAAACTACAATTACTGACATATGTGCAGGCAAAAGTGCCATTGGGAAATGCTCCGCCGGAACAATACAGAAGATAGCATCTGCCCTAAGCTGCAGCATGGAGGAAATAATGCAGTTAGATGAACCTCCGGGGCATGACCCCGAAACAGGACATCCCGAAGACAAAAAGTATTTGGGATGCGGATTGCCGCCATATTTACAGGAATCTCTTGAAAATATGAAGAGGTCATGGGAAATTGAAGACAGCGGCAGGCGTGATATGCATTGGGATATTTGCTGGTGTGATTTGTATGCGGATATAAATTCTGCCGAAACAGAACAGGTTATATCCTTTGAACAGGCATGGTATTTGAGAACAAAGTACCTTAGAATGGAAAGGAATTAATTGCTGTATGATAGATTTTACAGGCCTTCCGACAAAAACACAAAACATATGCCGGAGCAAACGGCAGCAAGATAAATTATTATGACTTTATATACTCCCTGCAGGACAGGGACTGCAATATGGCGCTGAAGCGCATCCGGCCAAAGCTTGATTTGGCAAAAATAAATCGGATAATCGACGAAACTCCGTATATAAGCGAGCTTCAAAAACGTTTTTACAAGACAATGCTGCGGGAGCGCAAAGAAAAAATGCTGGATGCGTCACTGCAAAAGCTTCAGAAGTGTGAACTGTCCGGTGAAACAGCAGCAGATTAGCAGCAAGTGCCGATGGGAAATTCTCACCGGCATTTTGTATGTTTCTGCCTAAGAAATCTTAGGCAGACTCCACTCGAAATGAGAGGCAAGCAGGCGCACAGCTATGATAAACCCTGTTCCTGCCAGCATAGCTATATATCTGCCGGCAGACACTCTCAGTATGCAAAACAGCACAGCTCCCGCAATAGAAGCGGTCGCATATATATGTTTTACGAATATGGCAGGTGTGTTTCCCGCCATTATATCCTTGATAAGACCACCGCCGACGCCTGTTACAACACCGACAAACACCGGAAGAAACAGCCCCGGATCCGCAGTGGTTTCAAAAGCTCTCATGGCTCCCGACACCGTAAATATGCCAAGACCTATAGAGTCTGTAACAAGCATCAGGATACTGCTTTGCAGGACAAAGCTTCTGACAGACGGGATGAATATTATGAAACAGGTCACTATGGCTGTTATGGCATAGATGGGGTTCTGAAACATTGCAGGCGGGACAGCTCCCAAAATTACATCCCTTATAACTCCGCCGCCTACGGCTACGGTAAGCCCCAGTATGCAGACTCCGAAAATATCCATATTTTTTCTGATGCCGGTCATGGCACCCGATACCGCAAATGCGGCAGCTCCGATAAGCTCAAGAATAAGAATGAAAATGTCCATAAAAATATTATCTCCTTTCGGGCAATAAAAAACAGAGGAAATTAAAATACATTTCTCTCTGTTTGTTTACCTGAAAGAGTTACTTCTTCGGTGACTGTGCTTTCCAGAGCCGGTCGGAATACGGTCCTTTTGCCTGAGAGTATTACCCCTTCGGCGGCCTCAAAAAAGCTCTCTCCCGAATTCTTCATTCCGATGTCTATTTTACCATCTGATTAAGCAGCAGACAACCCCTTTATTTTACAAGGCTGTTTACAGCTTCACTGAGGGCATCAACTTCTTCATCTGATGTCGCCCATGAGGTTACAAACCTTACTGCAGTCGTTTTGTCATCGACAGGCTCCCATACCTCAAATGCAAATTCCTTTGAAAGCTCTTTAATCATATTGTTGTCAAGCACAGGAAATATCTGATTTGTAGGCGACTCGACAAAAAAAGGGATTCCTGCTGCCTTTAGACCTGCAGCAAGCCTCTGAGCAGTCCTGTTTGCGTTCTCCGCAAGTCTGAAATACAGATTGTTTTTGAATAGAGCAACAAACTGCACTCCCAGAAATCTGCCCTTTGCAAGCATACCGCCTTTTTGCTTGATATGGTATCTGAAATCAGATTTGAGATCATCGTTTAATATTACAAGAGCCTCTCCGAACATTGCTCCGTTTTTGGTGCCGCCTATGTAAAACGCATCGGTAAGCTCTGCTATATCCTCAAGTGTCAGGTCGCAGTCGCCGGCAGTAAGACCGCAGCCCAGCCTTGCGCCGTCCATATAAAGATACAGATTATATCTGTCACAGACTTCTCTAAGCCCGATAAGCTGATCTTTTGTATAGACTGTGCCAAGCTCTGTGCTTTGAGAAATATATACAAGGCGGGGCTTTACCATATGCTCATCTGTGTGCGATGATATAACCTTTTCAATCTCGGCAGGGCAAACAAGACCGTCTGCCGACGGCACTGCTATTACCTTGTGACCTGTAGCCTCTACAGCTCCTGTTTCGTGAACATTGATATGCCCTGTGTATGCAGCAATAGCAGCCTCGTGAGGTCTTAAAAACGCTGAAATTGCCGTAAGGTTGACCTGTGTTCCTCCCACCAGCAGATGAACAGCCGCATCGCGTCTGCCGATTTTTTCTTTGATCGTACCGATAGCTTCATCGCAGAATCTGTCTTCTCCGTAGCCGGGAGTGTGTACCATATTTATGTCAGCCATAGCCCTGAAAACCTCAGGACAGGCTCCAAGTGTGTAATCGGATTTGAAATATATCATAAGAAAACTCCTTTTGTGTACTCTGCCCATAATTATATCATATTAGAATATTGTTTCAAATTCCTTTATTTCTGCCCGTAAAAAATGTATAATTGAATAGCAATATTTGAAATTATTAAGAAAAGAGGTCAATATGAATTTCTATACTGTTGACTATACAGACGATAAGCTTATGATTTTAGATCAGACAAAGCTTCCGGGGCAGGAGGTATATATCGAGCTTGCAGACAAAGAAGCAGTCTGGGATGCAATATACAGACTCAAAGTGAGAGGCGCTCCTGCAATCGGAGTTGCCGCGGCTCTGGGACTGTTTGTATCCGTAAGAGATACGGAGGATGACTTTGAGAATGTGTTCAGGCGGACAAAGGATTATCTTGCATCATCAAGACCAACAGCAGTAAATCTGTTCTGGGCGCTTGAGCGGATGGATACAAAATATGAAGCTGTAAAGCATCTTGGCTTATCCGAAATCAAGACAGAGCTGCTTTCGGAGGCGCTTGCCATACGTGATGAGGACAAGGCCTTTTGCATGGGCATGGGCGAGCACGGGCTTGCACTCCTTGCGCCCGGCATGGGCATACTCACACACTGCAATGCTGGAGCGCTTGCAACAGCCGGCATAGGCACCTGCCTTGCCCCGATTTATCTCGGAGCCGAGAGAGGATATGATTTTAAGGTTTATGCAGATGAGACAAGGCCTCTGCTTCAGGGAGCAAGACTGACGTCATGGGAGCTTTCAAAATCAGGAATAGACGTAACTCTCATATGTGACAACATGGCGTCATCTGTTATGAAACAGGGCAGAATCGATGCTGTTGTGGTAGGCTGTGACCGTATGGCCGCCAACGGCGACGGAGCCAACAAGATAGGCACATCGGCAGTGGCGATACTTGCAAAGGAATACGGCATACCGTTCTATATGTATGTGCCGTCATCGACAATAGACCTTGACACACCGTCGGGAGATGAAATCGTGATTGAGCAGCGGGAGCCGGAGGAGATATACAGGATGTGGTATGAGGCTCCTGTGGCGCCTGAGGGAATCAGAGCATACAATCCGGCCTTCGATGTGACAGACCACAGATATATTACGGCGGTTGTCACCGAAAAAGGAGTAATATATCCGCCTTATGATGTGAACCTCAAAAAGCTGTCTGAATAATTTTTTGAAAACATATGAAATCAGCAGCGATATTTGGTATAATTACGGGGTTGAGTACAAATGCCGGGTGAAATAAGAGGTAAAAATGAGCTACAAAGTAAAACTTAGAACCTTTGAGGGTCCCTTTGACCTTCTTGTATATCTCATTGAGAATGCCAGAGTGAATATATATGACATAGCTATTTCCGAAATCACAGAGCAGTATATGGCCTATCTTGAAGAAATGCAAAAACTCGATGTGGCGGTAGGAAGCGAATTTATGGTGCTTGCCGCAAACCTTATAGACATCAAGACAAAAATGCTGCTGCCCAGACTTACAGAGGACGGGCAGGAGGACGGTGAAGAGGATCCGAGAAGCCGGCTGGTTGAAAAACTCCTTGAATACAAGAGATTCAAGCAGCTGTCGCAGCTGCTCGGAGAGTATGAGGAGGAGGCCTCGCATATATATGAGAAGCCAAAGGAGGATATTTCCGTATATCTGGAGCAGCCTGACGAGTATCTGAGCCTTGAAATAGGGCAGTTTGTAAAGGCCTTTAATCTGTTTCTGAGCAAGAAAAAAAGAGTTGAGGAAGTCAGACGCCATTATGTCAGAGTCGAAAGAGAACGCGAAAGCACCGAAAACAGAATGGCATACATTAAGAACCTGTTCAGGCTGAGAAACACGAACACCGTGCCTTTCAGCGACCTTGTTGTAGACAGGGAGGACAAATATGATACAGTTCTGGCGTTTACATCTGTGCTTGAAATGAGCAAGGCCAGGATAGTCAGAGCAGACCAGCAGCAGATGTACGGAGAGATTATGGTGACAAAACTGGAGGAGGACTCAGATGACAAGTAAAAAAACAATGAAATCCGCATTTGAATCCATGATGTTTGTATGGGGAGAGCCTCTTGATGTCAGGCTTGCGGCAGAGGTGTTCAATATGAACCCCAAAGAGGTATATGACTGCTTTAAGGAGCTGCAGGAGGAATATGAGCAGGAGTCGAGAGGCATACGCATAAGAGAGATAAACAGAAGCTTTCAGTTTGTGACAGATATAGACAATGCGGAATACATAGAGAGGCTGTGTACGCCCGTCAAGGTCAAAAGGCTTTCACAGTCTGCGCTGGAGGTGCTTGCAATAATAGCATACAGGCAGCCCGTAACCAAAGGCGAGATAGAGAGCATCAGAGGTATCAGATGCGACAGGGTTGTAGACGGTCTTGAAGCCAAAGGGCTTGTAGAGCAAAAAGGCCGGTCTGACAGAATAGGCAGACCCATACTCTATGGCACAACAGACACATTCCTGAAGCATTTCGGCTTCAAATCCCTAAAAGAGCTTCCGGATATCGAGGATATAGAGTCGGCAATGGAGGCAGATGCGCCTGAAGACGAGCTTGATATGCAGCAGATTTCAATAGAACTGTAAACAGCGGTCCGCATTTTTGATGCGGGCTGTTCTTTTTTTTGCCTGCCGGCATAGATTGAAGATATGAAGAAAAATGAAATCAGAAAAAACTGCAGAATCGCAACGGCCGTCTACGCTCTGGTACTGACAGTTGCGCTGATTGTTTCATCGGCATCGGGGCTTCCACGGGGCAGCAGGCTGAGCGCCGTAATGACATCAGATATAGCGGTGCCGCAGATTTCGGCGGAGCAGGCGATACTTACAGATGATGACGGGCATATTCTCTATGAAAAAAACAGCAGCAGAAAAGCCTATCCTGCAAGCACCACCAAAATCCTGACCTGCATTACTGCCATAGACATCATGGAGGAGATTAAGGCTGATATTGACCAGACAGTTACGGTTCCAAAGGAAGCGACAGGCATCGAAGGCTCATCAGTGTATCTCAAAGCGGGAGAAAAAATATCCTTTGAAGACCTGCTTTATGCGGCAATGTTAAGATCGGGAAACGATGCAGCCACAGCCATAGCGGTAATAGCGGGAGGAAACGAGGCGGAGTTTGTAAGGCGCATGAACCGGAAAGCCTCAGAGCTTGGGTGCAGCGGTTCAAACTTCACAAACCCCACCGGACTGTTTGATGAAAACCACTATACTACAGCCGCAGATATGGCCAGGATTGCGGCATATGCCATGCAGAACCATACTTTCAGACAGATAGCCTCAGCAGAAGAATATACGGCAAAGAGGCAGGCATTTGCTGTAACACAAAGCAAAGATAAGGAATATATAGAGTACAGAATGTATAATAAAAACAAGACAGTCCACGAATACGAAGGGGCAACAGGTATCAAAATAGGGTATACCAAAGCCTCCGGCAGGACACTGGCAGCATCGGCCGCGCGGGGAGAGCACGAAGTGATTGCGGTTGTAATGGCAGCTCCGGACTGGTTTAACGATGCCTACAGGCTGATGGACTACGGATTTGGACTTCTTGGGGAGGAGTGAGTGACCTGAAATATGGTTGTATAGATGCGGGCACAGAAAACTGCCCCTGCCATCTTGCCGAAACAGGTGACTGTATTTACTGCAGCAGGCTGGCGGGCAAAGATTACTGCGACTGTGACTGGCAGGGCGTGTGCGTGTTCAATGAGTTTCATCAGAACGGAGAAAAAATACGAACGGCAAGAAATAAATTTGCGGCTCGTATTGTAAACAGGAAACAGTATACGGAGGATCTTTATACTCTGGAGCTTGACACAGGCAGAGGATTTGCAATAAAAGCGCTGACACCGGGGAGTTTTGTTTCGGTAAAAAACCCGGAATGTCCGGACTGGTACAGTATGCCGGTGTCGATTATAGGGTGCGATACAGAAAAAGGGCATATACACATAGCAGTCAAAAAAATTTCGGCCAAAAGCAAAATGATACTTGAAAGTACAGAGAGTCTTTCGGTAAGAGGAGTGTTCAGAAACGGTATAATAGGGCTTGACAGAGTTGTGAAAACAAAAGGCTCTGTTGCGGTAGTATCAAAAGGTACAGGTTTTGCCGCCGCCGCACATTTTATAAATTCATATCCTGACAGTGACATTTACATTGATACGGACAAAATCTGTCAGGCTTTTGTCAGAGACTATATGCCCCGGAATTTCAGAGGCAGGCTCAGATATGCAGACCTTAACGAAGAAAAACACAGCATTGCGAGGGAGCTTGAAAAATACAGAGGCGCTGTTATAGCAACCTCTGCGTATTTTGAGAAGTTTTTTGAAACAAACTGCGGCAGCAAATTGCAGCTTGCAATTCTGAACAACTACAGCATATGCTGCGGGGAGGGAATCTGCGGCGCCTGCTGTGACGAAAACGGCAGCAAGATGTGCAAATGCTGTGGCAGATGAAAAAACGGCAGCAATACGGCAGGCAGCCCGCAGTGTCGGGAGAGGCAGTCTGACGAGGGCTGCCTTTTATGTCTTAACCTATCGGAGCAATCGCTTAAAAATTTTTTAGAAGCAGGTGGATTCCGGGCAGAAGAATATAGGGCAGACAGAACAGCAATGGTGCTCTTGATGCGAAATAATTACCGGTTACAAAGACTGCTCTTGCCCAGTGCAGGTA
>CAVDMD010000107.1:0-7829 GCA_963609975.1 bacterium
TACTACAGGTCGTAATACTTCTCATACTCTGCAGACGACGGAATTGAATTGATATAGTCAGCTTCCTTCTGCTTGTTTTCCCTCCATATCTTAATCAGTTCAATCGGGAATACTCCTCCTGCAGTGAGGTACTCGTAATCTGTATCAAGCGCAGCAAGAGCTTCATCAAGAGTTTTTGGAAGTCCCTGTATCTTTGCCTTCTCCTCGTCCGTCAGATTGTAGAGGTTAAAATCATACGGTCCCCATCCCTCTTTGACAGGGTCGATTTTGTTTTTGATGCCGTCAATGCCCGCCATAAGTATTGCAGCATAGGCATAGTACGGATTGCAGGTGCCGTCAGGGTTTCTGAGCTCAAATCTTTTGCTTTCGGGAGATTTGGCATAGGCCGGTATGCGTATAACCGAGCTCCTGTTGGCTGTCGCAAAACCTATTGTCACAGGCGCCTCAAAGCCCGGAACAAGTCTTTTGTATGAATTTGTTGACGGATCTGTAAACGCGCACAGAGAAGCTGCGTGCTTCAGAAGTCCGCCTATGAAATACATTGCCGTATCGCTCAGCTGTGAATAGCCTTTTTTGTCATAGAACAGCGGCTTGCCTTTTTTGAAAAGATGCATATGCACGTGCATACCTGAGCCTGCCTCGTTGTATATGGGTTTTGGCATCAGCGTTGCTGTTTTGCCTGCCTGCGCAGCGGCGTTTTTGATTACATACTTTGCAATCATTGTCTTGTCTGCCATGTCAAGCATAGGTCCGAGTTCAACTTCGATTTCAACCTGTCCGGGACCTCCCACCTCGTGGTGATGGTATTTGACTCCCACACCCCAGTTCTCAAGAAGCATACAGATGTGGCTTCTGAGGCTATAGGTTGTATCGTGAGGGATATCAACATGATAGCCGCCTTTTACAGGCACATGGTATCCCATATTGTTGTCATATTCTCCGGAATTCCATTCCGCATATCCTGTATCAACCTCAAAGCCTGCAGTCTGGGTTTTGGTTTCAAAGTTCACTCTGTCAAACAGATAAAACTCAAATTCAGGCCCGATGATCATTTCGTCGGCTATACCCTCTGACCTCATGTATTCCTGCGCAGCTGCCGCAACGTTTCTGGGATACTGGTCAAAAGGTCTGTTTTCGGGCAGATCTATAACCATCACATCGCCCACCATGGTAATTGTAGGTATCTCCATGAAAGGATCTATAACCGCTGTCGAAAGATCGGGTATGAATACCATGTCTGATTTCTCAACCGCAGCATATCCGTAGTTGGATCCGTCAAAGCCTATACCGTATTTCATTGTTTCCTCAGTAAGACGCTGCCATGGAAATGCAAGGTGACGCCACCTTCCGTTGATGTCAATCATTTTGAAATCGATCATTTCGATTTTGTTTTTTTCGCAGTACGCTCTTACATCTTTTACGCTCTTAAACATTTTCCCACCTTTTCTCTTTAATATTTTATTTCATTGCTTCTGCAATTTTAAACGGAATCGCTGCGCATCTTGCTTCTGATATAGATGCAACCGACACTCTGAGCCCCTTTGCGAGAGGAACTATGAATATGCCTTCTTTTTCGAGTCTGCCGCTGATTTCATCAGGATCAGGACAAGGTATTGATGCAAAGAAGCCCGAATCAAAAGGCACGATTTCAAGACCTGCCTCCTTTGCTGATTTTTCAAAAGCTCTGCCTCTTGCAACAAGCATATCTCTGTACTGTTTTCTTTCTTCGTTTACCTTTGCAAGCAGCTTTTCGTCCGCATATATGTTGGCTATAACTTTCTGGGCTGCTCTTGTGCTGTTTGACCATGTGGCTCTTGCCGAAAACTCGCATACCTGTTTGAACTCAGCCGCGATTTCCGCTGTCTTTGCCATACATATCATGGCTCCGCATCTCATGCCGTACAGTGTGAAGGTCTTTGATGCGCTGTAGCCAAGCACAGGAAGCACGTTTGCAGGAAGTGTTTCAAGCTTAGGCAGGAACTGTCTGTATTCTGCCTCATCACCTGCAAAATCTATATATGCGATGTCAACAAACAGCGTTATTTTTTTGTCGCTGCCTGCCGATGAAAGTGTTTCAATCACTTTGTCCCAGTCGGAAAGTGTAAGCGAGTAGCCTGTAGGGTTGTGGGCAGGTGTGTTAAGCAGTATAACAAGTGAATCCTGTTTTGCAAGAAGGCTCTTTACCTTCGCATCAAAGCCCTGCTGATTAAATCCGCCCTCTTTGTTCAGAAGCTCGTATGTTTCAAGAGTTCTGCCCTGCTCCTGCGCTATGCTGTTGTACGGCGCCCAGAACCAGTCTGCCGTAAGTATTGCATCTCCCGGTTTTGAATAGTTTGATACAGTGTTTCTGATTGAGCCTGTACCGCCCGGTGTTGCAACCGCTTCTGTGTGACATTTCGGAACGAAGTTTCCGAAGGCTGCTTTCTGAATTGCTTTTTTGAATTCAGGTATGCCGCCTATAGGGGCGTATTCAGCGAAATCCGTCGGGTTCAGTTTTTTGAGCTCCTCAACCACCGATGACATTACAATCAGATCTCCGTTGTCATCAAGAAGCGCACCGATTGTCGCATTAACTACGTTCTCCTTGCCTCTCTCTGCTATCATTGCCTTGGCTCTTGTGCTTATTCCGAATATTTTATCCTCTTTTGGAATTTTTCTTCCGTTTGCCTGTGCCATTATATATTCTGCCATTTTAATTCTCCTTCCATATGTATAAATTGCTGTAATACTGCAATTACAATGCTTATCTTCGTGTGAAGTTACTATTTATTATATTCTAAACGCGAATTTATTACAAGCATTGTCAGTATTAATTTTGCATATGCTGGCGATAATATTAACGGAGGTGAAAGCTATGAGACAAAAGGTCAGAAAAAAAGACAAAACTGCCATAGCGCTTGTTCTGTGTTTCTGCGTAATCGCTTTAGCTTCGGTGTTTACTCTCAAAGCCAATATAAACAAGGTGGATGCGCCTGCAGGTGAAGAAGTCGATGCCTCAAAGCGTGTTGAGGAAACAGACACGGCAAAGGCTGATGACAGCGCTGCATCGGCTGAAATTCCCGTAGTGGACAGCGGACAGGCCAGAAAGAGTACATCACAGTCTGAAGCTGAGTATATCGCTCCTGCCGAGGGAAGCATACTCAAAGGGTACTCCGGCAAAGGTTTAGTATACTCAAAAACTCTGGATCAATACATGGTGCATAAAGGCATAGACATCAAAGGCGCCCTCGATGCGCAGGTCAAGGCGGTCGCAGACGGCACTGTCACAAAGGTGTTTACCGATGACACCATGGGGATAACGATAGTCATAGACCATGGCAATGATATATCCACAGTATATTCCAATCTTTCGACTGACAGCATGGTTGAAACAGGTGACACTGTAAAACAGGGACAGGTTATATCCGGCATAGGCGATACGGCGCTGTTTGAATGCAGTGATGAGGCTCATCTGCATTTTGAGGTTATGAAAAACGGCAGGAATATAAATCCGGAAAAGCTGGTAAAGTTATAGGGTATTTTGCAGGCAGGGCTTCTGACGCCCTGTTTTCTTTTGCCTAAAAAGCAGGTTTGTGATATTATAGTATCATGATAATATGACAGACAGAGGTGCCTCATGCAGATATCCAGCAGATTTACAATCGCAGTTCACATACTTTTATGTATGGAGATTTTCAAAGATGAATATAAGATTACAAGCGATTTCCTGGCTTCAAGCGTAAACGTCAATCCCGTAGTCATACGCAGGCTGCTCCAGCAGCTCAAAAAAGCCGGAATTATAAATGTAAAAAGAGGCAGCGGCGGTGCATATACGAAAAAGCCCCTTGACGAGATTACACTGCTTGATGTCTACAATGCTGTTGAATGTATAGACAATGGCAATCTGTTTCATTTTCACGAAAATCCGAACAGTATGTGTCCTGTAGGCAGGAATATCCACGCTGTTTTAGACAGGCGGCTTGACAGTATCCAGCAGGCAATGGAGCGCGAAATGAGTTCGGTAACATTACAGGATATTACAGATGACACGAACAAATTAATAACGATGTAGTTTTAACCCGCATACCGGCAAAACATGGTATGCGGAATTTTTTAATTTTTTGTTGTAACTATTGACATTACAACCAGTCAGGTGTATACTCGTTGTATCAATTAAAGTTACAACAAGGTTCAGGAGGTATATATCATGGCAAATTTCAATAAGACAAAGGTTGCAGACGACGCAAGAACAGAGCTTCACGATATTCTTAATCTGACAGGCGCAGAAATCAGCATCAACAATCTGCCGGCAGGTGCAGGCGTTCCTTTTGTTCACTCGCACAGACAGAATGAAGAAATCTATGCGGTACTTTCGGGCAGAGGCAGGGCAGTTATAGACGGTGAAACAGTAGAGCTTGCCGCAGGCGACTGGCTTCGCATTTCCCCTGCCTGCAAAAGACAGTTTGCCGCTGCAGAGGACTCAGCTGTAAGCTTTGTATGTATTCAGGTTAAAGAAAACTCCCTTGGCGGCTATACTGCAGATGACGCCGTCATACACGAATAGTCTGCGGCAGACAGACATAATTCACCCGGACGCCCTGAGCTGCACTCACCTGCAGTTCGGGGTTTTTTTAATTATTCCGATATGATATAATCGGTATATTCACATGGAGGCAAAGCATATGCAAACAGATATTTCTCAAAGATACATACGCAATACAGGTGTTTTAACACCCGATGAAATCAGACTGCTTGGAACAAAATCCGTATGTGTTGCAGGCTGCGGAGGTCTGGGAGGTCATATTATTCAGAATCTTGCCCGCATGGGTATAGGAAAAATGACTGTTATAGATAACGGATATTTTGATGAAACAAATCTTAACAGGCAGGTGTTTTGCACCGAGCAAAACATAGGAAGCTGCAAGGCTTCGGAAACCGAATCTGCAATACGCAGGATAAATTCGGAAACCGTAATAAATGCAATACCTGCAAAAATAACTTCGCAGAATGCGGCAGACCTGATTTCAGGACACAATATAGTCATTGATGCTGCCGATAACATCGGCACAAGGCTGATACTTGAAGATGCCTGCGCCAAGTGCAATATTCCGCTTATACACGGAGCCGTATGCGACTGGTACGGTCAGGCTGCCGTTTCAATGCCGGGAAGCAGGCTGCTTCATACACTTTATGACAGCGCTTTTGATACCTCAGATGTCATCTTGGAAACCAATGTTTCATTTACTCCCGCAATTATTGCAGGTATTCAGAGTTCCGAGGCCGTAAAGCTTGTGACAGGCAAAAGCTCACCTCTTGCAAACAGAGTTCTTTTTGCGGATCTGCTAAGCTATAGCTTTGAAATTATGGATATACTGTAAAGGTGCGGTCAGCCGCCCGCACCAATTCTTTTCACAACAAGGACATCGCCCTCATGTATCTGTCTTTTTTTGAATTCGGCCTGTCTTACCATACTCCCGTTAATCCATACACCCATTCTGCCGACTTTTTTCTTTTCGAGCTTCAGCACATCCTCTACAATGGCATCATCTGCAAGCTCTGTTTCTTTTTCATTCAGAATCACTTTCATTTATGATTATCCCCTTCCTTTGTTTTACAGCCCTATATACTCGGCATATACTGCTTTTGCACGCGCCTCGTCTGTTATATGCTTGATAATCGCCCTGCCGTTTTTGAAAAGCTTGATTTCAACACTGCCGTCATCGAAATTAAGAGTATAGCTGTTGTATCTGACATTGCCCTGCTTTGCCAGCTTGTCCGCATACATCTCAAAATCAATATTTCTCTCGATCTGCGGTATTATCTGCACCGAGTCCTTGCCGCATATTCCGACTATCTGCGAGCCTCTGGATTTGCCGTAGAATTCATAAATGCCTTTTGCGCACACACTGCATTCGGGGTCTTTTTCTATTGGCAGCATATCAAAGGTATTGTCCCAGAGGTCAAACATCACCATATCTCTCCTGACGCTGTCAGAACCCGAAAGAATCTTGAGGGCTTCTGCGCTCTGCAAAGCCGCAATCATATTTATTGTGGGGTTAAGCACACCTACGGTTGCGCAGGTAGGCTGCTCTCCGTCCTCATAGATGTCATCTCCGAGAAAACATTTAAGACAGGGTTCATTCTCTCCCGGCAGGAAACTGAATGTCATGCCTGACGCCGCAAGAGCGCCTCCGTATATCCACGGTTTTTTGAGGGCATGGCAGGCTTCGTTGACAAGCAGCCTTATTTCCATACTGTCTGATCCATCTATTACAAGATCGGTATCCTCTATAAGGTGGGCTATATTTGAACTGTTTATATCGGAAATCACTTCTTCTATTTTTATTTCCGAGTTCACCTCCTGCAGATATTTTTTTACAGCGGCAGCCTTGGGCATTTCTCCCGATGCATCGCTTTCGGTAAAAATATTCTGTCTCTGCAGCTCCACAATATCGGCAAAATCTCCGTCTACTATTCTGATAAAGCCCACTCCTGCTCTTGCAAGGCTTTCGGCAGTGGCTGTGCCAAGACCGCTGAGGCCCATAATTGCAACCCTGCTCCGAAGCAGCTTTGCCTGACCTTCAGGACCTATCCCCGCAAATATCTCCTGTCTGACATATCGCGATATTTTTTTCTCACTCATATCTAAAGCTCTCCTTCACTTATAATGCGAATGCTTTCAACACATTTTCCGATTTCTTCTTCCGTTGTGAAATATCCCGGACTTATGCGCACAGTCCCTCCCATGTCAAGAGTTCCCGCATTCTGATGCGCATCCGGAGCGCAGTGCAGTCCGGCTCTCACACCGATATCAAACACCTGATCCAGTATTATAGCCACATCCTGCGCCTCGTATCCGTCTATCGTGACAGAAACCACCGGTCCTCTGTCTTTGCGCGGTCCTATGATATTAACGCCGGGTATTTCCGCAAGGTTTTGGGCGAGCATATCCGTCAGACGGTTTTCGTGCGCCTGTATTCTGTCGATTCCTTCTTTGAGGATAAATTCAATCCCCGCTGCAAGCCCTGCAATTCCCGGCACATTCAGCGTACCGCTTTCGTACCTGTCCGGCAGTTCCTCCGGCTGATGCAGAAGCTCCGACCTGCTGCCTGTGCCGCCCTGTTTCAGAGTCCGCAGATTAATGCCGGGCCTTATATAAAGTCCTCCCGTGCCCTGCGGGCCGTAAAGGCATTTGTGTCCCGGAAAAGCCAGCAAATCGATACACATCTCTCTGACATCTATTTTTCTTGCGCCCGCTGACTGCGCGGCATCAACCAGAAACAGCACATTATGTTTCCTGCATACTCTGCCGATAGCCTCTATATCGTTCACTGTGCCTGTAACATTGGAAATATGCGTCATTATAACAAGGCGGGTGTTTTCTTTTATGGCCTCCTCCACGGCCTGTGCGCTGACTCCGGTTTCGACAGAGCCAAAAATTTTGGTCACCTCCACGCCGCTGTCTTTGAGATGTTCAAGCGGTCTTGCGACAGAATTATGCTCCATGTGCGACGCTATAACATGATCGCCTTTTTTGAGTACGCCGTATATTGCAAGGTTAAGCGCATCTGTGCAGTTTGAGCAGAACACTATTGTTTCAGCGGCTTCTGCATGAAAAAGTCTGCTGCACAGCATTCTTGCATTCATTACTATTCTGCCGGCTTCAAGGGAAACTCTGTGTCCCGATCTTCCGGGATTTCCCGAAGCATTTCTCAGTGCGCTGTCTGCAGCCTCATAAACGCTCTCCGGTTTTTTCCCTGATGTTGCGGCATAGTCCAGATAAATCATATTGCCTCCTGAATTTGAATTGTTAACAGAATTATAGCAGACATATCGATTTTTTTCAATAT
>CAVDMD010000108.1:0-7568 GCA_963609975.1 bacterium
AAAGTCCCCGTAGCCTTGATTTCCCTGTTCCTGTGGGCTGACGATTTGATTTGAATAAAATTAATTAATTTTATTAGCCAAATTCCTTTGGCTATCCAAGATCATCATCTGTTCAAAGCATCTCTGCGTGAGCAGTGCATCAATGAAATAAACATCAGAATCACTTGTTCACTAATTTATTCGCATAGGTGACTATAAAAATCGGGGTCAAGGTGAAAATTTTTCAAAAATATTCAGGGAAACCCCCTGGTCGCCTACACAGTATGTATTATATCATCTGGTACACCTGTTGGCAACCACAATTTTACCGCAATTTGAATCGTGCCAAAAATGTTTTTCCTACATTATATGTATAATATTTCGAGCACCTTAATACAGTAAATTACCGGAGCAAGGTATATTACCCGCTCCGGCATTGCATTGATATTCCTATAAACTGTGAACTTCCAGAAAAATCAGACCTGAAAGCCCTGCCCACCGTTTGCATAATGAAAATGCAAGCAGCAGGCAGGAATTGTTTTTCTGTTCCCTTCTGCCTGAAGCTCCCGCTTTTACCGTTCTGCCTTCCTCATGACACTCTCCAGTTCCCTGCTGATAAGCTCAGCGCCATATTCAATGTTTTTTTCCGTCAGTCCGAAGGCTCTCAGTATCTTCTTTTGAACAGCGGTAACTGCATGATCAAGTCTGTATATGTTATCTGTCTGACGTGTGAGTTCAATCTTTTCAAGTTCTCTTACGGCTGCAGGTACCGTCATGCAATCCGGTTTTTTATTTATTCTTTTCATTTCGTCATGCAGCTGTGTATAAATCCTGTTCCTTATGATTATCGCAACAAATCCGATAAATATTTTGGCTGATGTAGATTCTGCGGAATGCGTTCTGATTTACAGCAGATGATTCTCTATAACCTGTACCTCAGGCTTGAAGTCCTCAATCTGCAGATAATATTCAGCTGCATCAAACAGTGCCTGCATAGGGCAAAGGCCTATAACCTCCGTACCTATTACGGGAACTCCGTATCTTGCCGCTTCGTTTCTTACAAGCTCTGTAACTCTGTGAAGCGGAGTTACTGTGAAGTCTGTCATATTGATTGAAACCTGTGCAATATTTCTGTCCTCAAGCATAACGCCCATAGCCTTGACGCATTTTAATCCGCCGGAGGATTCTCTGATTATCTTGCCTATCTTTGAAGCGATTTCAAGATTGTCAGTGCCGAGGTTTATGTTGTATGCAATTAGCGGAGGTCTGCAGCCTACAGCTACAACACCGCCTGTAGGGTGTATTCTCTGTCCGCCGAAATCAGGAATCCAGTCAGGATCCTTTACTTTTTCTGCCATTCCCTCAAACTGCCCTTTTCTTATCTTTGCAAGGTTTGTTCTGTGAGGAGCAGTTGCCGATCTCTCATAGAGAAATACCGGAAGATCCGCTTCCCTGGCGATTCTTGCGCCTACTCTCTTTGATAATTCAATACATTCCTCAACAGTTGCCTCTTTGATAGGAACAAACGGCATTACGTCAACGCAGCCCATTCTCGGATGTTCACCCTCATGCTTTGTCAGGTCGATAAGCTCCACTGCTTTTTTGGCAAGTTTAACGCTTGCCTCCTCGCAGGCTTCAAGGCTTCCCATATAGGTTATAACGGTTCTGTTGTGGCTTGGGTCTGACGAGTAGTCAAGAAGTGTGCAGCCTGCCGTATTTCTGATCTGGTCAACGCAGGCCTCGATAACTTCTTTGTTTCTGCCTTCACTGATGTTTGGTATTGATTCAATTATTTTTGCCATTTTTTCTCTCCTTATAAGCTTTGTAATATTTCATCATATAATTTTCTTGCAATAGCTTCCGCATCATCATATATTTTCTTTCCTTCGGCTTCAAAGTATGCGGCTTTTGCCTCATCCTTAACTCCCGGAAGATTGATCCTGACATTGAGCCATGCGCCCTTGATGCCTGCCATCAGGTTCAGGATTCCTACTCCTAAATCGCTGGCCGCATTCGGGTTTGATCTGCCTACCATGGTCTGCGCTGTTTTGAGTCCCTCGTAGCAGTACTGCATAGTATCAAACGGCACCTGTGTCGCAACAAGCGTACCGTCAGCTATAGCCTGTTTTCTTGCAGCTTTCTGCTCATCTGTATCCTTTGGCATTTTGAACGCTGCGGAAACAAGATTAAAGGCTTCTGTATCCTTGTCCACGCCGTCATAAAGCTTCGCATAAAGCTCCTGTCCCTTTGCCTTTGCCGCACTGCAGATTTCCTGATAATCGGCATATTTTTCTTTGCCTAAAGTCAGATCCGCAACCATTACGAACAGAGCTGCGCCCTGTGCTCCCGCAAGAGCCGAAACAGAGCCGCCGCCCGGCGCCGGAGCATCGCTTTTGAGAACATCCAGATATTCATTTACTTTTAAGTCCACTAATTTCATTACATCAACTCTCCATTCTTTATTGTAGCTATTGCCAGATTTGAACCGAATCTGTAGCACAGCATTTCCATATCGGGAGCATCCCATATAACCATATCGGCTTTTTTGCCGATTTCAAGAGTTCCCACTTCCTGCTCTCTGCTGATGCCGCAGGCGGCATTTACAGTTACGGCAGTCAGTATTTCCTCCGGCATCATTCTGTATTTGAGATAGCCCAGATTCATTACAAACTGCAGATTAAGCGACGGACACGAGCCCGGATTGAAATCCGACGCCATGGCAACAGGTATGCCAAGCTCTATCATTCTTCTTGCAGGCGCAAAGGTCGCCCCCAGATAAAACGATGTTGCAGGCAGGCACATGGCCACAGTGCCGCCCTCCGCAAGTGATTTCATACCTTTTTCGTCTATAACTATGAGATGCTCTGCGGATTTTGCCTTCATTTCTCCTGCCAGAACAGAGCCTCCGATAGCCTCTATCTCATCTGCGTGTATTTTGAGGTCAAAGCCCAGAGCCTTTGCGGCCTCCAGGTATTTTTTTGACTGTTCATAGTTAAACACCGAATCCTCAGTGAATATATCAGCAAATTCAGCCAGATTTTTTTCTTTGACGGCAGGCAGCATTTCTTCACAGCACAGGTCTATGAATTCGTCCGCCCTGCCCTTGTATTCTTCGGGAACAGCATGAGGTCCGAGGAATGTGGCCGCTATATCCATAGGATGATTTTCATTCAGTCTGCTGATTACCTCAAGCATTTTGATTTCGTTTTCGAGGTCAAGACCGTAGCCGCTTTTGATTTCGCAGGTGGTAACTCCCATGCACATCATTTCATCAAGAAAGCCTTCTGTTTTTTCGTAAAGCTCCTCAAAAGACGCGCTGCGTGTTTTTCTGACCGTATCCATAATTCCGCCGCCGGCTCTTAGTATGTCAAGATAGCCTGCTCCTTTGAGTTTAAGCGGAATTTCGTTCTGTCTGTAGCCTCCGAACACCATATGAGTGTGCCCTTCTACAAGACCCGGCGTAACCAGCCTGCCCTCAGCATCGATAACAGTGTCCATATCCTCCTCATTTACAGGTATGCTGCCGTCCGATGCTATGGCTTTTATGATGCCGTCCTCAGCGTAAACCGCCGCATTGTCAAGCTTCATATTCTCACCCTGCTTTTCCCCGCAGTGAGGGAAGCTGCCCACAGGAGTCTGCAGTCTGCCTATGTTTTTGACAAGAAGTCTGCTCATCTGTATATTCTCCTACTTCACAAATTTATCTATCATATCATCAACTAATTTATCATCGGCAACATACGGTATTGTAATGTGTCCTTTGCCGGCATAGTTTGCATTGTATTCAACCGAGGTTGAAACTGCGTTTTCGTTTCTTGCCCAGCTTCTTCTTGCAACGCCGCCCATTACGTCCCACATCATTGCGGATTTAATAATATTGTCTGTTTTCTCGGAACCGTCAAGCAGCAGTCCGAAGCCGCCGTTGATGGCCTTGCCTATTCCGACGCCGCCGCCGTTGTGAAGCGCGCAAAGAGACATACCTCTTGCAGCATTGCCTGCAAAGCACTGAACAGCCATATCCGCCATTACGTTTGAGCCGTCCTTGATGTTTGATGTTTCTCTGAACGGTGAATCCGTACCCGATACATCGTGGTGGTCTCTTCCCATCATTACAGGTCCTATCTTGCCCTCTCTTACCAGCTTGTTAAATGCGAGCGCTATATTTGTCCTGCCCTCGGCATCCTGATAAAGTATTCTTGCCTGTGTTCCTACCACCAGCCTGTTCTTTTTGGCGTCTCTGATCCATACCCAGTTGTCTCTGTCCTGAGCTCTTCTGTCAGGGTCGATGCAGTCCATAGCAGCCTTGTCAGTAGCGTCAAGATCCTCAGGTCTGCCTGACAGGCATACCCATCTGAAAGGTCCGTAGCCGTAATCAAACAGTACAGGTCCCATAATATCCTCTACATACGACGGCCATATGAATCCGTCCTTGTCATCGTAGCCGTTCTTTGAGATTTCTTTGATGCCTGCGTCATACATGGCTTTCATAAACGAATTGCCATAGTCAAAGAAATATGTGCCGCGCTCTGTCAGGGCTTTGATTGCCTTGTAATGTCTGTGCAGAGTTTCGTCTACTCTGCGGCAGAATTCATCTCTGTCCTCGTGCAGAAGCGCTGTTCTCTGTTCAAATGTAAGGCCTGCAGGGCAGTAGCCTCCGTTATATACATTGTGGCATGATGTCTGGTCTGAAAGAAGCTCGATTTTGAAGTTCTTTGCAACTGCGGCTTCAAGCAGGTCGACTATATTGCCGTGATATGCTATCGATACTGATTCTCCGGCTGCGCGTTTTTCGTCTGCCAGTCTGAAAACCTCATCCAAATCGTCCATTATAACGTCAACCCAGCCCTGATCGTGTCTTGTCTGTATTCTCGAAAGGTCAACCTCCGCAAATATACCTACGGCATTTGCGATATTGGCTGCTTTTGGCTGTGCGCCGCTCATGCCGCCAAGACCTGATGATACAAATGTATAGCCTGCAAGATCTCCGTTGGCCGGAACTCCCAGCTCTTTGCGTCCTGCGTTCAGTATTGTATTGAATGTGCCGTGAACTATGCCCTGCGGTCCTATATACATCCAGCCGCCGGCTGTCATCTGTCCGTAGTTTGCAACACCCATTTCCTCTGCGATTTCCCAGTCATCAAGGTTGTCATACATTCCGACCATGATGGAGTTTGTTATGATTACTCTCGGAGCCTCAGGCTTTGAAGGGAACAGTCCCAGAGGATGTCCCGATTCAACTACCAGAGTCTGATCCTCTGTCAGCTCCTCAAGGTATTTTTTGATCAGTCTGTACTGAAGCCAGTTCTGGCATACCTGTCCTGTTTCGCCGTATGTAACAAGCTCATACGGATAAAGCGCAACTTCAAAGTCGAGGTTGTTGTCTATCATAACCTGAAAAGCCTTGCCTGCAAGGCATTTGCCCTTGTATTCCTCTACAGGTCTGCCGTAGATTCTGCCCTCCGGTCTGTATCTGTAGGCATATATTCTGCCTCTTGTCGTAAGCTCCTCCATAAACTCCGGCGCCAGTTTTGCGTGAAGCTCTTCGGGAACATATCTCAAAGCATTTTTCAATGCTATTTTTGTCTGTTCTTTTGTGAGTCTGAAGCCTCTGTCAGGCGCTCTTCTCTTGCTGTCATCAAACTTCGGATATTCGGGAAGTTCGTTTCCCAGCCTGATGGTCATGGCTTTGCCTATAGTTTTGTTATCTAGCATTTTTTCCTCCTTTATTTTAATGTTACAACACTCTCAACCGCTTCGAGAATTGAGAAGTCCTTAACCATTTTATCGAATTTTTTGAGTTCATCGTGCATAATTATGTCGTCGTCTACAGGGTCGGATACTGTTCTGATATAGTCATATGCAGCTCTGGTTGCAGGCGCAAGATCTGATATGTCCGACTCTCCGATTTCCTGTCTGAGCCATATGCCCTGTGCAGCTGCCGCAAGCTCTATGCCTATTACCTTCTGGGCATTGTCAAGCACCATGGCCGCAGTTCTTGCCGAGGTTGTGCCCATTGAGACATGATCCTCCTGATTTCCCGATGACGGTATTGAGTCAACGCAGGCAGGATGAGCATATATCTTGTTTTCGGATACCATTGATGCCGCCGCATACTGAGCTATCATAAATCCTGAGCATACTCCGCCGTATTTGGTAAGAAATGCAGGAAGTCCCTCCGAAAGCTGAGGGTTGATAAGACGCTCTGCTCTTCTTTCGGACACATCGGCAAATTCCGATATCGCCATCTTGAGGAAATCAAATGCAAGCGCCATGGGCTGTCCATGGAAATTGCCGCCTGAGATAACCTCGTCATCGTCCGGAAATACGATAGGGTTGTCTGTCACCGCGTTAATCTCTCTTGATACAGCTTCGTACACATATTTTATTGCATCTCTTGAGGCGCCATGTATCTGAGGTATACATCTGAGTGAATACGGGTCCTGTACCTTTGACGGCTGCACCTCAAAGGCGTTTTTGGAGCCTGCAAGCAGTGTTCTGAGGTTTTCGGCCGCATCCTTCTGACCCTGATGACCTCTAAGGTCATGCACCTTGTGATCGTATGCCTTGGTGATGCCATGAAGCGCTTCCGCTGTCATTGCGGTCGCAATATCCGCTGTTTTCATCAGATGCATTGCATCCCAGAGCACATTGACTCCCACTGCTGTCATCATCTGAGTACCGTTGTTGAGGGCAAGGCCTTCTTTTGCGGCAAGCACAACAGGAGTAATTCCCTCTTTTGCCATTGCCTCTGCCGCAGGAACTGTGTCGCCTTTGTACTCAACATCTCCAAGTCCTATAAGGGCGAGGGCTATGTGAGACAGCGGCGCAAGGTCTCCCGATGCTCCAAGAGAGCCTTTTTGAGGAATTACAGGATGTATTCCGGCATTGAGCATATCTATCATTGTCTGTACGGTTTCAAGTCTGATTCCGGAATTGCCTCTTGAAAGAGCATTGCAGCGCAGCAGCATTGCAGCTCTGACATATCTGGTTTCGTAAGGCTCTCCCATAGCGCAGGTATGGGAAATTATGAGGTTCTTCTGAAGCTGCTCCGCTTCCTCTCTTGAAATAACAACGTTTGCAAATTTGCCGAAGCCTGTTGTCAGCCCGTATATGACCGCACCTTCTTCAAGTTTTTTTTCTATATAGTTTCTGGCTTTTATAACAGCCTCTTTTGCTTCCGGAGCGATTTCGACCTTTTCGTATCCGCGGCAGACGCGGATCACTTCTTCTACGGTAAGGTCACGTCCGTTAATAATTACTGCCATTTTGTTCTCTCCATTTCTTTATTTTTATTCATAAACAAGTATGATTATTCGTTATATTTTTGGCAGACACGCCTTTATTATTATATCCTATAACGCCCCCAATTGCTATAGTTTTTAATAAAAAAACAGCCTCATACTGTGTATCTTCAAGGCTTGAGCAAACTTGCACATCTCAGGCAGCAAATGAAACAGATTATGCCTCATCTCGTTTCATCTCTCTATCGCTTTATTCCATTATCGCTTTACTTTGTATAATTATAAAAAAAGTGAAAATATACGGAATTAAAATTCCTATTTCCACATATCGCACACAAGGTGCGATAA
>CAVDMD010000109.1:0-7504 GCA_963609975.1 bacterium
CTGTCGGGCGGATTCGGGACTTTCACCCGTTAGAAACGTGCGCCGCCAGGCGCACAAAAACAGCGCAGCAGTTAATATCTGCTGCGTTTTGTACATATCAGAACATAATAATCGCTCTGACAGGGCATTTAGGGGCGCAGTAGCCGCAGGTCAGGCATATGCTGTGGTCAACCTCCGCAAGCCCGTTTGAATTTCTGAATATGGCATGATTCGGGCATCTTTCGATACAGGCGCCGCAGCCCTCGCAGTCGCCCTGATCTATCCTTATCTTTTTTTTCGAAACATCAGGCTGGAAATCCGGCTCCATAACACCGTCTATATAATCGCAGATCTGATCGATTTCATGGGTTTTGCCAAAGCCTATCATCATTGAATCAACTCCCGGCAGATTTTTTACATAATCAAGAGCCTGCTGATAGGTGCCAGTAAGATTGCCTCCTCCAAAAACCTTCATTGCAAAAACGCCTTTGCCTTTTTCGGAGCATAGCCTTATGGCCTCTGCCATATCTTCCTTAGTGCCGGAGCCGTCACCGCATCTGATGCCGAGGCTCTGATAATTGATAAGTGGAAACAGTATATCACACTCCGGAATATCAACAACCTTATGAGCTACATCGGTATGATGAGTCGAAACGCCGATTGCTTTGACAATGCCTTTTGCCTTATAGTCGTTCAGACACTCCCATGCGCCGGCTCTAAGCTCCAGATCCGGATCGTTTCTGACCTCGTGCATCAGAAATATATCTATAACGTCTCTGTCAAGCTCACGCCGCGCCTCCTCTATGGCAGAGGCCATATCCCTGTATGTGTAATCAAGACATTTTGAAGCTATGACAGGCTCAAACCTGCCGCCCTTCAGAGCTTCTCGTATATACGGATAGGTCTGATAATACTGGGCTGTATCCAGAAAATCAATGCCTTTTTCAAAAGCGTATCTGAGAACTTCAGCTCCCTCCGAAACAGGCAGATTGAGCTGCGAACCGCCTACAGTAAGAACACCGAAACCTATCCTGCTTACTTTGATTCCTGTTTTACCTAATTCACTGTATTTCATAACATTACTCCTCCCGGTTCAAAAAATTATATCATATTTAACGCAAATGTGGAAACCATAATAACGAAATAATTAAACAGGAGGGATATTATGGCCAGTGCGGTAAAATGTATTTTGGGGCTGGGAATGGCAGGCGCCATTGCAGGAACGATGCTGTACGCATCAATGCCTGAAAAAAAGAGAAGACACTTAAAAAACAGCGTATGCGACATCGCTGACGACACCAACAGAATGATACACGATATGATGTAGCACCAAAACTTCTGGGATGTATTCTCAGAAGTTTTTACAATCTTTGATTCCGGAGAGGTTCTTAAGTAAAGGTGAAGTCGAAATCAATGCAGACGATATTCAGGAAAAGCAAGATAAAAGTTGATTTTGTAGCAATAAAAAATTATAATATTAATAGAATATTACTATTAATTGATGCAGGGAGGCAGATTATGAATATAAAACCATCAGCGGCTATTCGCCAGAACTATAATGAAATTTCCGAGCTGTGCAAGAAAACAGAAGAACCTGTTTTTCTGACCAAAAACGGAGAAGGCGATCTGGTTGTAATGGACATTAAGACATACAACAGGCGCGAAAAAATGCTAAAGCTCCGTGAGGAACTGCTTACAGTGGAAGAAAACAGGCTAAGTGGCAGCAAAGGGTACTCCATTGAAGAAACGATAGAGCTTATGAGAAGTGCGATTGCAGGAGCGACAGCAAATGAAGCAGAATGAGTATATAGTAAATGTATCTGACAGAACAGCAAAAATGCTTGCTTCTCATGCAGCCTTTATAGCGCAGGTAAACAGAAGTGCAGCGCAAAAACTTGTTGTTGCCTTTGAGGAAGCGGCAAAATCACTGCGGTTAATGCCGCACAGATGCAGCTGGCTGCAAGACGAATATCTGCCTAAGAACAAATATCGGATTCTTGTTTTTGAGAACAGGTATATGATTATTTTTCAGATTAAAGATAATACGGTTTATATTGAATATATACTTGACTGCAGACAGGATAACAGCTTTCTGATTTAGAACAAGTCATGTAAATACAGGTGATGCCGGATATCCCTGAAGTTTTTACAATATGCCGGTACAATATGCCTCAAAAATGATGACTTTACAGCGTTCTTGTGGTAAAATAAATAAGTTACAAAGCAAATTTTACGGAGGACAGTAATGGAAAAACTAGGTTTGAATGAAATCAGAGAATTATTCCAGAATTTTTATATAAGCAAAGGACATTATAAGAGGCAGAGCTTTTCGCTGATACCCGAAAACGACAAGAGCCTCCTCATAATCAACTCAGGTATGGCGCCTCTCAAGCCATATTTTGCAGGTCTTGAAACACCGCCTAGCAAAAGAATGACAACCTGTCAGAAATGTATCAGAACAGGCGATATAGACAATGTGGGACATACCTCAAGACACGGCACATTCTTTGAGATGCTGGGCAGCTTCTCATTCGGCGACTACTTCAAAAAAGAATCCCTTACATGGGGCTGGGAATTCATAACCGAAGTTCTCAAAATGCCTGCGGACAAGGTATGGGCAACAGTTTACGAGGATGACGAACAGGCTGTTGAAATATGGAAAAGCATAGGTATGCCTGCCGAAAGAATAGTCAGACTCGGCAAGGACGACAACTTCTGGGAAATCGGCACAGGCCCGTGCGGACCGTGCTCCGAAATCTATTACGACAGAGGCGAGGAATACGGCTGCGGCAGTCCCGACTGCAAACCGGGCTGTGAATGCGACAGATACATTGAATTCTGGAATCATGTATTCACACAGTTTTCAAGAGACGACGAGGGCAATTACAGCGACCTTGCACACCCTAATATCGATACAGGCATGGGACTCGAAAGACTTGCCTGCATTATGCAGGGCGTGGATTCGATCTTTGATATAGATACGATTAAATACATACTCGACGGTGTTGTGGAAAAATCAGGTGTTGAATACGGCAGCGGAGCCAAAGACACAGATGTAAGCATCAGAATCATAACCGACCACATCAGATCACTGACATTTATGATTGCCGACGGCATCATGCCGGGCAACGAGGGCAGGGGATATGTATTGAGAAGACTGCTGAGAAGAGCCGCAAGACATGGCAGAATACTCGGAATTACAGGCTCATTCCTGCCGGAGCTTGCAGACAGAGTAATAAAAGTTTCAGGCAGAGCATATCCTGAACTGGAAGAAAAAGCAGACTACATCAAAAAAATACTTTCAATCGAAGAAGAAAAATTCAGCTCCACAATAGATCAGGGCACAGCTATCCTTGATGAATATATGCAGGAGATGAAGTCGGCAGGCACAGACAGACTCGAAGGCGAAAAAGCATTCAAGCTGTATGACACATACGGCTTCCCTATAGAACTTACCAAAGAAATCCTCGAAGAACAGGGCTATACAACCGATATAGAGGAATTTGAAAGCTATATGCAAAAACAAAAAGAAACAGCAAGAGCCGCAATCAGGGACAAGGACAGCATCGGCTGGAAAGAAGCCGGAGCTGAGCTTGACTTTGACAAAACAGACTTTACAGGCTATGAGACCCGGACAGGCACCGCAAAAGTGCTTGCCATACTCAAAGACAATGCGCAGATTGCCGATGCAGATGCCGCATCGGGCGAAATATCCGTTATACTTGACAGCACACCGTTTTATGCCGAAAGCGGCGGACAGGTTGCAGATACAGGCACTATCCGCACAGAGGGCATGGAAGCTTATGTAACTGATGTTCAGAAGACAAACGGAATATTTGTGCACAAAGCTGCTGTAACTGAGGGAACTCTCAAAACAGGTGATGAGGTCACAGCGACAGTTAATGCGGCAGTAAGAAACAACATTTCAAGAAATCACACTGCCACACACCTTCTGCACAGGGCTCTCAGAGAGGTTCTGGGCAGCCATGTAAATCAGGCAGGCTCCAAGGTTACAAAAGAAAACCTCAGATTTGACTTCAGCCACTATGAAGCTGTAAGCAAAGACGACCTTGCCAGAGTTGAAGCGATTGTAAATGCCAAAATCAACGAATTTACAAAGGTTGAAACACAAATCAAATCGGCAGAGGAGGCTATTGCAGACGGAGCTACCGCACTGTTTGGCGAAAAATACGGCGACACAGTAAGAGTCGTGAAAATAGGCGATTTCAGCAAGGAGCTGTGCGGCGGTACCCACGTTTTCGATATCGGAGAAATAGGCGCATTTAAGATAACAGGCGAGAGCGGTGTTGCAGCGGGAGTAAGAAGAATAGAAGCTGTGACAGGCTACGGCATTTATGAAAAATACAATCAGAATGCTGCTGTAATCAGTGAAACCGCTGAAATTCTCAAAACAAACCCTGCAGGTGTAGCCGAAAAAGCCGCAGCGCTTGCTGAGGAAGTAAAGAGCCTGAAAAAAGAAATAGAAGAACTCAAAAAACAGGCAATGGGAGATCAGATGGGTGACATTCTGGCAGAAGCCAGAGAGATAAACGGTGTTAAGCTTGTTACAAAACAGTTTGATGACCTGACTATAAATGATCTTAGAACTCTGTCAGACGACATCAAAGCATCAAACAAATCAGTTATAATGGTATTTGCTGCAGTAAACGGAGGCAAGGTAACATTTATGGTTTCAATCACAGATGACCTGCTTGACAGATACCATGCCGGAAATATGATTAAACAGATTGCAGCGGCAGCCGGCGGCGGCGGCGGCGGCAAGGCTGACATGGCTCAGGCCGGCGCCAAGGATCCGGGCAGGGTTGCAGATGCATTTAAGGTTGCAGAAACCTTAATATAAGTAATTTTACGTATTGTTTATTTCTTCCGAAACAAGTATAATATATGTAATGTACAGGAGGTAAACCAATGGATAAGAGAAACACTATCATGTATAACGCTGACAAGATCGAAAAAAGATCAACATCAGACATACTAACGGATGTTTATAACGCGCTTGACGAAAGAGGATATAACGCTATTGATCAGATGGTCGGCTATATTCTGTCTGGAGACCCTTCGTATATTACAAGCCATAACAATGCTCGTAATATTATATGCAGACTGGAAAGAGATGATATTGTAGAAGAAATGCTCAGAGCGTTTCTGAACAAATAAAGAGATTAAAGCAAACGGTATTCGGTCAATCAGCCTGATACCGTTTCTTTTGTAATATTAAAAGAACGAGGACATTATGAGAAAAATAGGTTTAGACGTAGGTGACAAGACAATCGGTGTTGCGGTAAGTGATGCTCTGAACATAACCGCTCAGGGTATAACTACCATCGAAAGAGTAGGGATCAGAAAAGACGCGAGCAAGGTAATGGACTACATCAGAGAATATGACTGTGATACTGTTGTTATAGGCCTGCCAAAGAGCATGGACGGACGTGACAGCCAGCAGACAGAGAAGGTCTATGAATTTAAGACAATGCTCGAAAACAAGATGAGAAGCAGCGGTATGGCTGACATCGGAATAGATTTTTATGATGAAAGACTGACAACTATGATGGCAGAGCGTGTTCTCATAGAGGCTGATATGCGCAGAAACAAAAGAAAACAGATAATTGACAGACAGGCTGCAGTTATAATTCTGCAAAGCTATCTGGACAGCAGGTGTTAGAATTGAATACTCCATTAATGACATGGATGTTTTGTTTATGTCATTTTTAATATACCTTTAATATATTTTATCCTCTTTTTGATTGATAAAACACAGACCTGCAGAGTAAAATTATTATACAAAGGGCAGGCTATAAGGCGGTTGACTACTTTAGAAAGGTATTAAGGACATGACAGACTACGAAATACTTTCAATAGTAATTGGAGTATTGGGATTAGTTTTGTTAAGCCTGAACTCAAAAAAGTAAATAACCGCCGATAGTGCAAGATTGACGGTTATTCAGAATCATCAATAAAGGCGACCGCTTTAAACGGTTCTGTCCTTTGTTTGACTAGATTATATCACACCCGTCAGAGGAATACAACAGAGGAAAAAGCATTTATCAAGGATGTTTCTATGATTATCAGTGCAAGCAGAAGAACAGACATACCTGCATATTATGCAGACTGGTTTATAAACCGGATAAAAGATGGAAAACTACAGGCAAGAAACCCGATTAACATACATCAGATAAGCGAGACAACCATTACCGATAAAATACAATTACATTTGATGCACCCAGCAGAGGGAAAATATTCTGTGGCATACAGCCAGTTCTTACAAGGTTATACGGCGCACACCATTGCATTGAATTTGACGGAAGCAAAGATACCAACGCCTGGGGATTGTGAACATTGGAATGCCAGTACTGTTCGCAGTATTCTCAGCGCTGAATGCGAGACTGGAATATAAAGCATTCCAATGACAAGTACCGCCGCATCATCTACCAGCGCAACAACAAGTTCCGAAAGAAAACAGGCTGCCAGACACCGCATTTGACAGAGTATGAAATCAAGGAATACTTCATCAAAGCGATGAACAGGCTCATTAGCGATAAGGATGAGGTTATTGCCAATGTGGAACTGATCCGGCGGATGCTTACTGACAACGGTGAGCTTATTGCCAAGAGGGATGCCCTTCAAGGCGAGATCGAGGTAACGGTTGAGATGACGCAGAACATTGTGGCAGAGAACGCAAGAGTTGCTCAGAATCAGGAGGATTACAACAAAAGGTACAACGCCTTGGTGGAACGCTACGACAAGCTGAAAGCCGAGTACGATGAAGTCTGCACATTGATTTCTGACAACGATGCCCGAAATGAGCAGATGGGAAGATTCATCACGGTGCTAAAAGAACAGAACGGAGTTCTTACCGAATTCGATGAGGGACTATGGAGTAGCCTTGTCGAGAAGCTGGTGGTGAAAAGCAAAACAGATGTGACGGTGGTGTTCGAGGACGGCACGGAGATAAAAGCAGAATAAGGAAGATGGGGATAGAGGCACTCAGGTCGGAAGGCTTGGGTGTCTTTTTTTGCGTTTGTAGAAGTTGCGGTAGAAATTGAGCTTATACAATGCTATAATAAATAACACTATAAGTGTAATTCTGGTACAATTATTCAGTTGACTCCCGGAGAGTGAAGAATAGAAGCAGTGGTTGGAGAAGCAGAACTTCAAGAACACTGCGGAGGATGCTTATACGGGGTGAGATTTGAAAGATGTGAGGAAACTACTATGATACGAAAAGCGAGAGAAACGGATATCACAGCTATAGCGGATACCTATATATCACTTTTAACATACGAACAGCAATATGGCAGTAATTCCAACTGGAAGCTGGATGTTTACCCGACGATTGCCGTGCCGGAAGCCAAAGTTCCTACCGGCACGATGTATGTGTTGGAAGAAGACGGCGAGGTGTGCGCCAGCATGGTGCTGAACCATGATCAGGCGGAGGAATACGCAGAGATCGAATGGCAATACCCCGGCGAGGGAGATCGTGTGCTGGTCATTCATACGCTGTGCA
>CAVDMD010000110.1:0-7324 GCA_963609975.1 bacterium
GCTTTCTTTGAAATATACGGAAATATCTCTAAAGCGATATTTCCTATATTATAAGAAAACACCCCGCCTTTTGCGACAGGGTGTCTCCCTATGGAATTATTTTATAATATAAAGAGTATCATTTCTGATAATCAGTATATGCCGGTGTACTGCAGCCTATTTTCCCGGGCTGTCTAAATTGATGTTTACCTGTTTGATTTCCTGGAATTCTTCCAAACCGTGAACTCCCAGATCTCTGCCAAGGCCGGACATCTTGTAGCCGCCCCAAGGAGCTTCGCTGAATGTAGGGCCATAGCAGTTGACCCATGTTATTCCCGCTCTGATTTCGGAAATAACTCTTAATGCGCGGGAAATATCTCTTGTGAAGACTCCGCCCGCAAGACCGTATTCTGTATCGTTTGCCATACGGACAGCTTCTTCCTCTGTTTCAAATGTAAGCACGGAAGCTACAGGTCCGAAAATTTCCTCGCGTACAATACGCATATCCCGTGTACAGTTGTCAAATATTGCAGGCTCTACGAAGAAACCGTTTTCGCAGCCGTTATCTGTATATCTGCTGCCGCCGCATCTTAATACTGCACCTTCTTCTTTGCCGCTTTCGATATATGAAAGCACTGTTTCAAGCTGAGAACGCGAAATAATGGCGCCGATATCAGGATCTGTTGAAGGGATACCGATTGTCAGCTTCTTTGTTGCAGCAACGAATTTTTCCATAAATTCATCGTGGATGCTCTTGTGAACAATTATTCTTGAACCTGCTGCGCATACCTGACCTGCTCCGCCGAAAGCGCCTGCGATTGCCCAGTTTACAGCCTCATCAAGATCAGCGTCAGGGAAAATCACGTTAGGCGACTTGCCGCCCAGCTCCAGGCCGATTTTTTTGAGATTTCCGACAGCGGCGTGGGCGATTCCCTGACCTACTGCAGTGCTTCCTGTGAATGAAAGCATATCCACATCACGGCTTTCCGAAAGTGCCTGACCTACAGAAGCCCCCGAACCCATAACAAGGTTTGCGGCGCCTGCAGGGATACCTGCTTTTTCAAATATCTCAAACAGCATATATGATGTAACCGGTGTGTATGAAGCCGGTTTGAAAATAACCGAGTTGCCTGCGGCAAGAGACGGAGCCAGTTTCCATGCAGCCATAAGCAGCGGGTAATTCCAGGGCGTAATCAGTGCGCATACACCGACAGGTTCATGTACAGTGTAGGAATGCATTCTGCCGCAGCCGTCGTTTACATTGTAAATATTCCCTTCAGGCGTTCTTATGAGGCCTGCGTAGTAACGGAAGCAGTGAACAGCGTCATCAACATCGGTAGCTGCTTCTGAGAGGATTTTGCCTCCGTTAATGCATTCCCATTTTGTGAACTCTTCCGCACGTGCTTCAAGTTCGTCGGCTACTTTGAGAAGTATATCTGAACGCTTCATAGCGTCCATATCGCGCCACTCTCTGGTTTTATAAAAAGAATCTGCGGCAGTTTTTATGGCAAGCTCCGCATCCTTATCGTTGCCGTATGGAGCGTTAGCTATTACCTCCTGTGTTGCGGGGTTTATGATTTCGGATGTTTTGCCCGAAAGAGCATCTATCCATTTACCGTTTATATAATTTTTTAGAGTAAGCATATATTATTCACCTCAAATCAAACTTTAATTTTATCTTGAGATGAAGTTTAGCATATCTGAAAATTACGTTATATTGTATATACAACATTTTTTGACGCAAGTTTGCGCATATCGTGTACAATCTTGCTGAAATATGCGGATGTTCAGTCGTATATTGTAAAAAATGATTTATGAAAGTCGATAAGACCGTCTTTTTTCATTTTGTTAAGTTCATTTGAAAGGACACTCCGATTCACACATAAATACTGGGCGAACTGCTCCTGATTCATCCCTATATCAAAACTTTTGCTGTTTCTTTTTTCCGAAATTATACTGAGATGAGTTGTTATTCTTTCTCTCAGTGTGCGCTTTGAAAGCACGTCTACCTTGTACATGGAGCGTATATTTTCGTCGGAAAGTATATTGAATATATTCTGCATAAGTGTTTTTTCCGTTTCATGGGAAAGTCTGCCGGAATTTATAAGGCGGTCATAGGAAAAAAACACGACTGAGCAGTATTCTCCCGCGGTCAGAGTGCAGGGACTTGTGCAAAAGGTTGAGGAAACCGATTCAAGACCCAGAATGTCCGGCGAGTGCAGAAGCTTCAGAAGCTGGGTACTTCCGTCATAATGGTATTTTGCAGCAAAAACAGAGCCTTCCTTGAGAATGCCCAGATCTTTGACTTCCTCTCCCTGCATTGTAATTATTTCATTTCTGTTGTAGGTTTTGATGACAGGCGAAATAATGCTGTATATTTGAGAAAATTCCTTATCGCTTATTTTTCTGAACAGCGGTGTTCTGTGAATAAATGTAATATCAAAATCTGTCATGTGATAAATACCTTCCAGGGAAAAATTATACATTATAATGAAATGAAAAAATGTTGTATCCACAACAAAACGCAAAAATATATCTATGCTATGAGTTGTAAATTCCCGAAAATATGATAATATTTATTTAGAGGCTTTAGAAAGAGGTGACTGTAAATGATAAAAACAGATATATTTTCAGGATTTTTAGGAGCAGGCAAGACAACACTTATCAAAAAGCTTGCGGATGAGGCATACAAGGGAGAAAAGCTCGTAATAGTCGAGAACGAATTCGGCGAAATCGGCATAGACAAAGGGTTCCTTGAGGATTCAGGCATAGAGATAACAGAGATGAATTCCGGCTGCATATGCTGCACGCTGGTGGGAGATTTCACAATTGCCCTCAAAAAAGTTGCGCAGGAGCTGAAGCCCGACAGAATAATCATAGAGCCGTCGGGAGTAGGCAAATTGAGCGATGTCAAAGAGGCTGCGCAGCAGGTGGAGGAAATTGATGTTGCGGCAGGCGTGACTGTGGTTGATGCCAAAAAATGCAAAATGTACATGAAAAACTTCGGTGAGTTTTTTAACAACCAGATAGAAAACGCAGATATTATTGTGCTGAGCCATACTAAAGGAATGGCAGAGGACAGGCTGGCAGAGGCTGTTCATATGATCAGAGAGCACAACGATGAGGCCCGGATTATAACTACTGACTGGGACAGCATTTCAGGCAGACAGATTTTAGATGCCATGAATGACTGCGGCGGCAATCATCACGACCATGACCATGACTGCGAGTGCGGCTGCCACGACCACGAGCATCACCACCATGAGCATGAGCATCACCACCATGAGGAATGCGGCTGTCACGAGCATCATCACGACCACGACCATCATCATGACCACGACTGCGAATGCGGCTGCCACGATCACGAACACCACCACGCAGACGAAGTGTTTACAAGCTGCGGCATCGAAACCGTACACAGGTTTGACAGAGAGGAAATCAGCGACATACTTGACCGTATAGAAGAAACAGGCACAGTTCTCAGAGCCAAGGGCATAGTCGAGGCTAAGGACGGAAGCTGGCTGCACTTTGACTATATTCCGGGCGAAAAAGACATCAGAACGGGCGGAGCGCAGCTTACAGGCAAGGCCTGCGTAATAGGCACCGATCTTGATGAAGATAAGATAAGGAAGATGTTTGTATCATGCTAGAACGAAAATGGAAAAGACAGGTGCCTGTATACCTGTTTACAGGATTCCTTGAATCAGGCAAGACCACATTCCTGAACGAATCCATGGCAGAGCCCGATTTTACGGCAGGAGAGAGAAACCTGTGCATACTCTGCGAGGAGGGCGAGACAGAGCCTGATTTTACGGACAATACGGAGATAAGCATTGAATACATAGATGATGAGGCTTCTGTTTCAAAAGAGTATTTTCTGATGCTCAACGAGAAATACAAGCCGGAAAAAATCCTGATAGAGTACAACGGTATGTGGAAGCTTGAACAGCTTTATACCGCTATGCCGGATAACTGGATAATCTGTCAGGAGATGACCTTCGTGGACTCGGGCAGCTTCACAGCCTACAATACGAATATGAGAAATCTGGTGTACGACAAGCTCAGATACACCGATATGGTTATATTCAACCGCTTTAGAGAAGACTATGATGTTATGGAGTTTCACAAGACCGTAAGAAATGCCAACCGCAACGCTCAGATAATATATGAATCTCCGGAGGGCAAAATTCGGGTTGACGAAATCGAAGATCCTCTGCCGTTTGATATTGAGGCGGACACTATAGATTTAGAGGACAGAGATTATGCCTACTGGTATCAGCACATAATGGCGGAGCCTGACGGCTACAAAGGCAGGACTGTGATTTTTTCGGCAATAATAAAATCCAGAGGCATAGAGGGCAAAGACAGATTTGTTGCAGGCAGACCACTTATGACCTGCTGCGCAGAGGATATAGAATTTGCGGGTATGCGCTGCATAGCAGAGTGCGATGATGAGATAGTCCACAACAGATGGGCAAAAATAGAGGGCACAGTGTATATCGCCTCAAACAAAAAAGAAGATCAGAGAGTCCCTGTAATACACGTAAGCAGCATTGAATACAGAGATATGCCCGACAATGTTCTGGCAACCTTTTATTAAAAATATGGACAGCCCCTCGGCAGTGACATGAAGATTTCAGGCGAAGCCTGCACTGACAGGGTGAAGTATTCAGGACAAGACCATGAGAACGAAGACCGCGGGGTATTCCAAAAGAATATCAGGCGGTTTTTTGCTGCTCCGCAAATTATGAAGCATACTTTAATAAGGAGTGCTGTATTTTCCCCGAAATTTTGACATTGTCTTAAATCTGTCAATACCAAAGCAGACAAATAAGGATATAATTAAAAATAGAAAGAAGTATTTTCACTATATACTGTATTGTAATGATGGGAGGAAGAGAAATGGGAATCAAACAAAGTTTAACAGAAGCAGGACTTATGAAGGCTTATGACATACTGGCCAAAAACCCCCAAAAGAACCTGCTCAGAGCTGCACAGGCTGCAGAGAAACTTGATTTAGGAGGATCTTTTAAGGCTCAGATTGGAGCATTCAAGGAGATGGCAGCACACCCTGACAGCAACTGGAATCAGCTTTTGACAGGGCTGTTTGATGAGATTGACGAGGGCGTGTTAAAGGCAACCTATCGCAACTTTTTTCTTAACGGATCGCTTCTGAGCGGCAAAAAAGCCAGGGAAATGAGAGAAGAATACAACTGCAATATTCCTTGGGCAATACTTCTTGACCCGACATCGGCGTGCAACCTGCACTGCACAGGCTGCTGGGCGGCGCAGTACGGCAACAGACTGAACCTGTCCTTTGAGGAACTTGACAGTATCATAACGCAGGGCAGGGAAATGGGCGTATATGTATATCTTTATTCCGGCGGAGAGCCGCTTGTGCGCAAGGATGATATAATCAGACTGTGTGAAAAGCACCCTGACTGCCAGTTTACCTGCTTTACCAACGGCACCCTCATAGATGAAAATTTCGCAGATGATATGCTGAGAGTCAAAAACTTTATCCCTGCTATAAGCGTTGAGGGTTTTGAAGAGGACACGGACTTCAGAAGAGGCGACGGCACCTTTGGCAAGGTCGAAAAAGCAATGAGCATACTCAAGGACAAAAAACTTCCGTTTGGGATCTCCTGCTGCTATACAAGCAGGAACTACAAAACAATAGGCTCAGAGGAGTATTACGACCGGATGATTGCGTGGGGTGCTAAATTCTGCTGGTTCTTCACATATATGCCGGTCGGCGTTGATGCGGTGCCGGAGCTTATGGTTACAGATGAGCAGAGAGAATATATGTATCACAGGGTAAGAGAATTCAGAAAAACAAAACCGCTGTTTACAATAGATTTCTGGAATGACGGCGAGTATGTCAAAGGCTGTATTGCGGGAGGGCGTTCATATTTTCATATCAATGCCAACGGCGATATAGAGCCTTGTGCGTTCATACATTATTCCGATTCCAACATCAGAGAAAAAACTCTGCTTGAAGCCCTGCAGTCACCGCTGTTTATGTGCTATCACAGAGAGCAGCCGTTCTGCCGGAATTATCTTAGACCTTGCCCGCTGCTGGACAATCAGTATGCGCTTGAGAATATGGTTAGAGAATCGGGAGCTTATTCCACAGATCTGGCACACCCTGAAGATGTTTCGGATCTTACCGCCAAATGTATTCCGGCTGCAGACAGGTGGGAAAAGACGGCAAACAGAATCTGGGAGCATGATCATCCGGGAGAGCCTGTTTAGCAGAGAAGTTCAATCAGGGTGACCGATATGCAGTTTTGCAGAAATCATAAAATCCGGTTTAAGCGATTGCTGTTTTTTTAAGCGAAGTACGCAAAAAGTTCTTGACAAAACCTTAGGGGGGGGAGTATAATAGAGGTGTAAATTTTAATTCAAAAAACCTAAACAAGGAGGGAAAATATGAAGAAGTTATTGGCAATAGTCATAAGTATGGCTATGATAGTGGCAATGATGCCGATGGGCGTGTTTGCTCAGAGTAGTACAGAATGTAAAGATGGTTGTGGGTGTCAGGCAGCAATAGACGGTAAGCATTATGATACGCTGGCAAATGCGATAGCAGCTGTGGCAGATGGTGAAACCATACAGCTAATGAAGAGTATAACATGGGAAGACAGGCTTACAATCAACAATGGCAAGACCTTTACAATTGATCTTGGAGGTAACACATTAACCGGACGTACAGATATTAAGCATGGAAATGTAACAATTGAAAACGGTACGGTTACAAATACTACTCAGCCATTAAATGTATATGGCTCTGAGAATGCAGGAGTTACAGATTATAGTGTTCTTACAATCAGCAAAAATGTAGAAGTATCAGCAGCTGAAAATGTCGTATGTATGATGAATTGTAGTCCAAATAAAGAATATGGATATGGTGCGGTTATCAATATAGCAGCAACCGGTGAAGGAAATGATGCTGCAGTCTTTGTTTCAGGTTATATCGGAAATAACAGTGCTGAGGATATTAATAATATAGAGAATATGAGTAATGGAAATATAATTAATGTTACCGGTAAAGTGGCTGGTGGCAAAATTATGGCTATAGCTGTAAATGGGCAGGCTACTGTAAATGTGAAAAATTCGGCAAATGTATCAGGCCATACAGGTGTAAATGTAAAGCGCGGAATATTAAATGTAGAAAATGGAGCTACAGTAGAAGCAACTGGAAATAAGATAGATCCGGTTACGGCAAATAATAATGGCGCTGAAAATACAGGGGCAGCAATTTCCGTTACAAGTACCTATAATTATAGCGGTTCTATTGGCGTTAACGTGAGTGGTGGAACCATTAAGAGCAAAAACAATGTGG
>CAVDMD010000111.1:0-7299 GCA_963609975.1 bacterium
GCACATCATCACTTGCAGATGCACAGCCTGCGCTGCTGATAAAGACCATTCGCACCCTGTTTATAATATTTACGGTGCTGTGCGTGGCGGGGGTGTTCTTTTCCATGGGAAGGAGAAACGGAGATAAAAAGAAGAATTGAGAAAAATACTGTCTCTTTACTTTGCTTTTCAGAGTTTTTTACCGGGAAATTAAAAGAGGCATAATTTTTTAACAGTATCGGAGTATGCACAGACCTTGTTTCATCTGTGCATATTTTTTGTACAGAACATGACTGCAGATACATCTGTAAAAATTGATCAGAAAATTTTGACATATCGGGGAGGGGTATGGTATACTTTGGATAAGTTATTATCTTACCGTATCAACGGGGCATATTGTCTGAACCGGAACACTCCGGTACAATCTGCTGTCTGATCATAAAAGAGTGACAAAATCATGTGACAGGTCATCTCTGTATTTATACTTCTAAAGAAATTTCGCATGATCTTGAATAAAGACTTCACCGTTTTAGCAATATAAAGGATTATTTAATATTTTTTCTGATATTCTGAAAGGAGAAGAGTATGTCTTATCTGAAAGAAGTAAAGGATTTCATTATAAGATGGAATGAAGAAAACACAGAGGATTTTTACAAAGCATCAAAGGAAATATGGGAAAACCCTGAACTGTCAATGCAGGAATACAGAGCTTCGGAAATACTGATACAGTTGCTTGAAGAAAACGGGTTTGAAGTGGAAAAAGCTGTTGCCGGAATGCCTACAGCTTTCATAGCTTCATATGGAAACGGCAGACCGGTCATAGGAATAAATGCAGAATACGATGCTCTGCCGGGACTTTCACAGGACAGAGAGAAGCTTGAAAAAGCACCGGTAATGCCGGGCGCGCCCGGACAGGGATGCGGTCATAATCTGCTGGGAACTGCCGGAGTTAAGGCTGCCATAGGAGTGAAAGAAGCCATAGACAGGTTTAATCTTAAGGGGACAGTGAATGTTATAGGAGCGCCTGCGGAGGAATTATGCCTTGGCAAACCTTTTCTTGGCAAAGCAGGCTGTCTGTCAGGTTATGATGTATTTCTTGACTGGCATCCATGGAATTATACAAAGATAAATTATGACAGCTGCCAGGCGTATTTGAGTGTAAAGTACCATTTTAAAGGACGAACCTGTCACGGGAACTCCCCATGGCATGGGAGAAGTGCACTGGATGCCGCTCTTTTACAGGGGCATGCGGTGGAACTTATGAGAGAGCATATGTATCCCGGCTGTCCGCCTGATGCGGCAAACACGATAAACTATACTTTTACTGCCACAGGACCTGAATTTCCAAGTGTTGTGCCTGACTATACGACTGCATGGTACATAGGGAGATTCATCACCACAGAGGATATGCTGGAGGCTCTCGGCAGAATCACAAAATGTGCGGAAGCGGCGGCAATGGCGACAGAAACAGAGGTTGACAAAGAGCTGGTAACAGCAACACATCATAAAATTCCTAACAGAGTACTGGCGGAATGTATGCGTGGCAATATGATTCAGGCAGGTGCCCCTGAATTCACAGCAGAAGAACATGAAAAAGCAAAGGCTATACAAAAAGAACTGGGTCAGCCTGAAACAGGTCTGCCTGAGGGAATTGAACCGTTTGAAGGAGGATATACAGTTCTTTGTGACACACCTGAATACAGCTGGAATGCGCCGTATGCTTCGGCTTGGATAGCTATGGGAATGAAGGAGTGCGGCTGGCATCACTGGGGTGTAACAAGGTGCGCAGGGGATACGATGGGACAAAAAAGTATGGATTGCGCTGCGAAAGTCATTTCAATGACGGCGTCAGAGCTTATGTGTAATCCGGATATTGTGGCGCATGCGCAGGAGGAATGGAGAGAAAGAATGGAAGGGAAGGTATATAAAAGCCTTCTTGCCGATGAAATGCAGCCGCCGGTTCATCTTAACGAGGATGTAATGAAAAGGTACAGATAAAAGTATTGTCTTAAAAAGGGAGAGATTACGGATATGGAAACTGATTTTTACAAAGAGATACTTAAAAAAATTGAACACTACAAAAAAGCTCTGAAAAATATCGGCTTTGCCGCATACGAGCTGTCTCAGCTCAAAAAAACACCGGAAAACGAAAAAGAGCTTCTTGAAGCTTTTGACGTGATAATAAATTCGAGTATAGAGCTGAACTATATACTTGAAGAGGCTCCTAACAGCTGTGTAGTATGCAATGCGGATGCTATCTGCATCAGAGTAAATAAGGCGTTTGAAAAAATGGTAAAAATCCCGCTAAAAGATATAGTGGGAGCTGATATGGGGGAAATGCATGCAAAAGAAATATTCAGACCCTCAGTATGCTGGCTTACATTAAATGCAAAAGCGCCGGTTTCTGTTCTGCAGGAGATAAATGATGTTATGAATATGGTTGTAACAGGAGTTCCTGTCTTTGATGAAAACGGCAAGCTGTTCAGAGCCTTTACCAATGCGGTGAAAGTAGATGAGATAGAAGCGATAAATGAATATATAATGAAACTGCACAAGAATGATTGCGGAGAGAAAAAGAAGACAAAAATAATCGCCAGAAGCGCATCTATGCGCAGGGTTATTGAGCTTGCTGATATAGTAAAAAATACAGATTCAAATATACTGATAACCGGTGAAACGGGTACAGGCAAAAATGTGCTTGCATCATATATACATGAAACCAGTGTAAGAGGAGCAAAGAAAATGGTAAGCATAAACTGCGGAGCCATACCCGAAAAACTTCTTGAATCAGAGCTGTTCGGCTATGAGAGAGGAGCTTTTACAGGAGCAGATAAAAACGGAAAAAAAGGTCTTATAGAAGCCAGTGACGGTGGTACTCTTTTTCTTGATGAAATAAGTGAGCTCCCTATCCTGCTGCAGGTGAAGCTTTTGAATTTTCTGCAGACAAAAAAACTTACAAGAGTAGGGGGAATAAGAGAAGTCAGCGTAGATACACGAGTGATTGCAGCAAGCAATAAGCCGCTTGAAGATGAGGTAAAAAAAGGTACTTTCCGTTCGGATCTCTACTACAGGATAAATGTGATACCGATTAATATCCCTTCTCTTGCCGAGCGCAAAGAAGATCTTGTGGAAATGGCGGAATATTTTCTGGAACTGTATGGCGGCAAGTACAGGAAGAAGATTGAATTTACCGATAAAATAAAAGAATTTGTAATTAACCGTAAATGGGAAGGAAATGTAAGAGAACTTGAAAACTATATAGAGCGTCTTGTTATTACCAACGACGCAGACTGGTATATCAATCTGGAAGAAAAATCACGGCAGAGGAAGAACGGTAAATTGAAAGAAAAAGTCTCTATAATGAAAAACGGTTGTGAAAAAGAAGAAATCCTTACCCTGTATGAAAAACATAAAAGCAGTTATAAAGTTGCAGAGGAACTTGGAATAAGTCAGTCTACAGCCTACAGAAAAATACGGAGATATATGAATGACTTAAACGACTTAAATGACTGATATTAAGTTATGAAATGACTTAATGACTTAAAAAACGAAGACACGCCTTTTATGAAAAAGCTTTCTGTCGCATTGTTTTCAGCGCTTAAGAACTTTATTGCGATTTTTTTCGTTTTGGCATATATATTGCATTTAATTATAGTATATATGCATCTGGTGAGCCGGAAGATTATTGAGGAAAGGAGTGAAGTGTTGTATGAGAATAAACGAAGAAAGGCTTGAAATGCGAATGAAGCGTATTAACAGCATTGCGGTTACAGAGGATGCCGGCATGATGCGTCTGGCTTTGTCGGATGCCGACAGGGAAGGCAGAGATCTGATTGTATTATGGCTCAAAGAGGCGGGTATGGAAGTCAAAATTGACGATATGGGGACTGTTTACGGCATTCTGAAAGGAACTGAGCCCGGAGCAAAGCCTATATGTGTGGGCTCTCATGCTGATACGCAGCCTAACGGCGGCAAATATGACGGATTGTTTGGAGTGATGGCGGGGCTTGAAGCGATGGTATCGATTAAAGAAAGCGGTAAAATGCTTAAAAGCGATATCATCCTTGCAGACTGGACGAATGAGGAAGGTGCAAGATTTGTCCCTCCAATGATGGCAAGCGGAGTTGTTTCGGGCAAATTTGATGCCCAATGGGTATATGATAAAGAAGATGTCAACGGGCTGAGATATGAAGATGAGCTGATGCGGATAGGATATAAAGGGGAAAAGGAAAACAGACTTAAAGACGTAAAAGCATATTTTGAACCGCATATTGAACAGGGACCGGTGCTTGATGCGCAGGGGAAAAATTTCGGAGTGGTAACAGGGGCTCTGGGAATAACAGGACTTGACATAACAATAAAAGGTGAGGCAAACCATGCGGGTACAACGCCGATGAGCCACAGGAAAGATCCGATGGCAGCTGCGGCGGAGGCAATATCTGCAATAAGAAAAAACTGTGTTGATTTCGGAGAACCGGCTGTACTGACTGTTGGCATTATAAACGCATTGCCGGCAAGCAAAAATATTATTCCGGGTGAAGTGTATTTCAGCATAGATTTAAGGTATCACACAGATGAGGGTATGTCAGAGCTTGAAAATCAGACGAGAAAGATCATTATGGACATATGCGGCAGATATAATGTTGAGGTGGACATACAAAGATACTGGAGAGCAGATCCCACACACTTTAATGATGCCATAACAGCCTGTGTTGAAGAGGCTGCGCGTGAAAACAATATGGATTACATCAGAATAATATCCGGAGCAGGGCATGATGCTGTTTTTATTAATGAAGTCATGCCTGCGGGGATGCTGTTTGTACCGAGCATAAAGGGTATGAGCCACTGTCCTCAGGAGGAAACCGACTGGGAAGATATAGTTAAAGGCACAGAGATAACAGCGGATGTGCTGCTGAAGCTCGATAACGCAAACATATGAACGGCTGAACGTTCTGAATGATTCGGGAGAATAATATCGGATACTTTTTATATCTGTCAGATTGAAAGGAGGGAAAAATATGCATACTACAGTTTTTATTTCTTTAATTGTACTGGTTGTTCTGGTAGTCGCATTTATTCTTGCGGGAATGTATCTGCGGCGCGTGGCGGTTACTGCAGATGATTTCCTGCTTGCAGGAAGAGGAGCACCGTTCTGGCTTATGGCGACAGCCTTTCTTGGAGGTTACGTAGGCGGAGCAAGTGTATCTGGATATGTAGGGTATGGTTATCAGAACGGTATTTCACAAATGTGGGCATCACTGTTTGTGGTAACAGGAAGTGTGATATTTATTATACTGTTTGCAAGGAGACTCAACTATTTCGGAAGGACCACAAAAGCTGTTACGATTTCAGACTTCATATGTGCAAGGTACGGTGAAGTAATGCGTCTTCCTGTAGGCATAGTAGCGCTGATGAGACCGGCTATACTTACCGGAATGCAGTTCCTGGCCATATCAACGGCGATGACTGTTGTTTTCGGGACAAGCATAAGAGCGGGAGTTCTGATATCCTCGCTGATAATACTTCTCTATCTGATTACCGCGGGGCAGTATTCGGCTCTGGTTACACAATGGTTTCAGTCGATTCTGCAGTCTGTAGGTATACTGCTGTTCACCCTGGTGGCGATAAAGACCATAGGAGAGCCTACAGCAGTAACAGAAGCTTTTTATACCGTGCTTCCGGAGGGCTTTACCAATTTCTTCAACCTGCCTTTCTCGGTATTCAGCACATATCTGCTTACATTGGGTCTGTTTTATCTTTCCGACCCGTGGATGTATATGTGGGCATATGTAGGTAAAACACCTAAGGTAAGCTCCAATGGCATGCTTGCCGTGCTGGGAGGGTCATATTACAATGTTCTTCCGTTCCTTGGCGGAATGGCAATACTGGCAGGAGCGATGAAAGGGCTGTTTACAGTTCCGGAAGGTCTTGCGGGAGACAGTATGTATGCATGGTTTACACTTGAATTTTCGGGAACCTTTATAGGTACGCTGATTCTTGTGGGACTGCTCATGACAATAATATCCTGCGGTTCATCGTTTGCAATGAACGGTGTTACTATAATAACCAGAGATATCTATCACAAGGCCATAAACAAGAAGGCTACAGACAAACAGGTGCTCAGAGCCAGCAGAATTTCAGTATTGGTAGTTGTAGGTATCGGTATAGCCAGCGCACTGTGGCTTCCTATACTGGTTCCGCTGTGGGTGCTTGCGCAGGCAATAGTTTTATCAGGACTGTTTGCGACATCAATGAGTGCATGGTTCTGGAAAAGATCAACAACAGCAGGAGCAATGGCATCGACTGTGGGCGGAGCGCTTGCCGCATTTGCATGGGCTATGTATGCATGGATAAGCGAGGGCAGTCCGGGAGCGCTGATTGGAGGTTTCCATGCTGTACATGTAGGGATTATGGTTTCCATACCTCTTATGGTGATTGTAAGTCTGTGTACTAAACCTGATTATGAAAAAGCAAAGGTAACCAGCTGGAGACAACTTGGGAAGGAAATGTATGAGTATACAGACCTTCCGGAAGCAGAGAGAAACTTCGGGAAAGGTTTCTTCGGATATCTCGGAGCAGATACAGGTGGCTGGAAAGCCTTCTGGTTCTGTCTGGCTGTTGTTTTCGCAGCTCACTACATTCTGTCATTTGCTTATGCTAATATGTATGTTGGAATAACAATGACATGGGTATCGATAGTTGTAGGAATCCTTATGATATTCATTATGGCTATTCTCGGAGGCAAGGACATCGTCAGTTTCTTTAAGTCAACAGGCGGAGACAGAAAACTCAAAGCAAAGTGATTGTCTGAATTATCGGGTAATCTGTTAAAGCAGTTGAAACAAAGCGGCAATCTTTGAAATGCCGCTTTGTTTTTTGAGCAGCAGTGTGTATTGATACATTTGCATATTGGGAGGCAATGCCGTACAATATATGGTAAGAAGAGGTCAGAATATGAGTATAAAAGAACCTAGATTTCAGACAGGGCTCAGTCAGAGTAAATTTGTACATATGTTTGACATTCCTATATCTACTCTTAAGGACTGGGAACAGGAGAGGAGAAATCCGCCTGCATATTTTGTAAATATTGTAAAATCCGAAGAAAAAGAATTGAAAGCGCAATGACAATAGTTTCATCGGCGGCAGAAGAGCCCGATGAAGTTTTTAAGGAAGCATTAGAATCATATATATCCGGTGAACTCACTTTGGAGGAACTTGAAGACGGGGTAGACAGACTTGAACATCTTTGAGTGGAAGTCCTTTTTCTGTTGCTGAAGTGGAAGTCCTTTTTCTGTTGCTGATGTTGACACAGATTGCGGT
>CAVDMD010000112.1:0-7175 GCA_963609975.1 bacterium
AGTACAATCAGCTGCTGAGAATCGAGGAGCTTTTGGGCGCCTCGGCACAGTATGCGGGCAAATCTGCGTTTTACAACATTAAATAGCGACCACCCATTTAGCAGGCAGTGTTCCTTTTTCTCCTTAGGAACTTCTGCCTGCCTTTATTATGCATTGATATTTGCCCGGTAAGCCTCACCTATCTAAAAAAGTATAAACATATGTAAAGTAAAGTCCTGTTTCCATATATTTCACGCAAAGTGCACTAACGCTCAATGTGCTTTATTTACATAATGTAACAGTTTGCAAAGGCGCCTGCGGGTTGATTTGTGTTAACTGATTGTTCCTATCGTGCCGATCTGACACACTTTTTATTGGCATCAATCTTGCTTTATATAACTACAGTAATATTCCTAAACCCCAATATAAACATCGAAAGGAGAATAAATATGTCAAAGATAATACTATCGCCTTCTATTATGGTTGGAAACCTCCTGAATATCGGCAACGATTTGAAGGAAATCGCTAAAACAGATGCGGATCTTCTTCATATAGATATGATGGATCCGACTATGACCAAAACAACAGGACTTCCTAATGATCTCATCCCTGAACTTAGAAAGGCTTCAGATTTGCCGCTTGATATACATATAGCAAGCCATATGCCTGAAACCTATTTGGATTCTATCCTGCCTCATTGCAAAGACTGCTATGTTTCTGTTCATATAGAGACAACAGATTCTTTTTTTTGGATAGCTGATAAAATACGCCGGGCAGGTGCTAAACCTGCAGTAGCACTCAACAGTTCTACACCTGCATCTGCTATTGAAGAAATACTTCCTGTGATAGATTTGGTTACCATATTAACATTTGATGCAGGAAGATCTCTTAATGTTCCAGGGGTCAAAGAGCATGTATGCAATAAAGTCGAAGAAATCAAAAATATGTGTATGGCCGCAGAACGCTCGGATATAATCATCGAATGTGACGGAGGTATTACATTTGATGACACTAAAATGTTCCGCTCATATGGCGCTAACGCTTTTGTGCTGGGAAGAGACAGCGTATATGCAAAAACTGAACCGTTATCAGAAAAAATCAAAGAGCTTAGAGCATTTATTAACAATCTATAATGACATTATAGCAAAAGATTATGGTCTCCATCATTTTTTGCTATTTTACACACTCAATTTTCAATGGTATCTTTAAATTGACATCAAAACAAAACAAAAAAAACGAAAGGGATTTAATATATGAATAATGAGCTTAAAAAAATGGATGCTTATTGGCGTGCAGCCAATTATCTTTCAGTAGGACAGCTTTATTTGCTGGACAATCCTCTGCTTAAAGAGCCTCTGAAACGAGAACATATAAAGAAAAAAATTGTAGGGCACTGGGGGACAGTTCCTGCACAGAACTTCATATATGTTCACTGCAACAGAGTAATCAAACATTATGATTTAGATATGATCCTTCTGTCCGGCCCGGGTCATGGCGGCAATTTCCTTATTGCCAACACATACCTCGAGGGGACATATAGTGAAATTTATCCTAATATCGGTCAGGATGAAGAAGGAATGAAGAAAATGTTCAAACAATTTTCATTCCCTTGCGGTGTACCAAGCCACTGTGCACCTGAAACACCGGGATCTATCAATGAGGGCGGAGAACTGGGCTACTCCATAGCTCATGGCTTTGGAGCGGTCCTTGATAATCCTAACCTTATAGCAACAGTTGTTGTCGGTGATGGTGAAGCAGAAACAGGTCCGTTGGCTACCTCCTGGCACTCAAACAAATTTCTTAACCCTATAACCGATGGCGCTGTACTCCCTATTCTTAATCTTAATGGTTATAAAATAAGTAACCCTACTATTTTTTCAAGAATATCTCAGAAAGAAATCGAGTCTTTCTTTATCGGCTGCGGATGGAAGCCATATTTCGTAGAGGGTGATGAGCCGATGGTGATGCACGAAAAAATGGCTAAGACCATGGATACAGTTATCGAAGAAATCCGGGCCATTCAGAAAAATGCCAGAGCAAATAATGACGCAACGCGTCCTATGTGGCCTATGATAATCTTAAAGACTCCGAAGGGGTGGACAGGGCCTAAGACAGTAGACGGACAGCAAATTGAAGGCTCCTTCAGAGCACATCAGGTTCCTATAACAATGGACAAACCTGAACATCTGGACCTTCTAAAAGACTGGCTCTTAAGCTATCATGCCGAAGAACTGTTTGATGAAGACGGCAGGCTTATCCCTGAACTGACAAAACTGATTCCCGAAGGTAACGCCCGCATGGGTGCCAATCCTCATGCAAACGGCGGTCACCTGTTAAAGGATCTCAGATTGCCCGATTTCAGAAAGTATGGCATAGATGTAGAACCCGGAAAAACCAAAGCCCAGGATATGATAGAGCTTGGCGGCTTTGTACGAGATATATTCAAGTTAAATGAAGACAATAAAAATTTCAGGATATTCGGACCTGACGAAAGCATGTCCAACAGACTGTACCATGCCTTCGAAGCGGAAAATCGTGCATGGAATGCACAGATATTTGATACCGATGAATTCCTGGCACTTGACGGGCGCATAATGGATGGTATGCTCAGCGAGCACATGTGTGAAGGCTGGCTTGAAGGGTATCTTCTAACAGGAAGACATGGCTTTTTTGCCAGCTATGAAGCTTTCATAAGAATAGTGGATTCCATGGCCGCTCAACATGCTAAATGGCTCAAAGTTTGTAATCAGCTTTCATGGAGACAGCCAATAGCTTCTCTTAACTTTATACTAACCTCAAATGTTTGGCAACAGGATCATAATGGCTTTACACACCAGGATCCGGGATTTCTCGATCATATTGCAAACAAAAAAGCAGACGTGGTTCGCATGTACTTGCCTCCTGACACCAATTGTCTGCTGAACTGTTTCAATCACTGCATTAAGAGTAAGAACTATGTCAATGCCATTGTTGCATCAAAACATCCCAGCTATCAGTGGCTCTCCATGGAACAGGCTGTAAAACATTGTTCACAGGGTATCGGTATTTGGGACTGGGCAAGTAATGACCATGGCGATGAGCCTGATATTGTCATGGCTTGTTGCGGCGATACCCCTACCCTGGAGACAATAGCAGCAGTCACAATACTGAGAGATGAAATGCCTGATTTGAAAATCCGTGTAGTCAATGTTGTTGATCTGTTCAAGATAGATTCAGATCGCAATCATCCTCACGGCCTCAATGATAACGAATATGACGCCACATTCACTAAGGACAAACCGATAATATTCGCATTCCATGGATATCCCAGATTGATACATGAACTGACCTATAAGCGAAATAACCACAATATCTCGGTACATGGATATCTTGAAGAAGGAACCATAACTACACCATTTGACATGCGTGTTCAAAACAAAATCGACAGGTTCAATCTTGTAAAGGATGCCATTATGCATCTGCCTCAGTTGGGCAACAAAGGATCTTTCTTAATTCAAAAGATGAACGACAAGCTCATCGAACACAGACAATATATAGCTGAATATGGTCAGGATATGGAAGAGATCCGAAACTGGCAATGGCATTTACCGGAAAAGAACTAAAACCTTTTACAACTCAATCCTCTTAAACGAAGACAGCTGCCGGTCCGGCAGCTGTCTTCGCTTGTATAATATTAAATTCTTCTATCCCTGTATTGTCGGTAATCAAATCAGTAAGAATATCGATTACCCTGAATTCAGCTGCATACAATTCCTCCCGCGGCTCAAAATGGCACATGTGCACATTTTTTTCTTCCTATGCAGACTGTTTACCCACTGATCTGTCAGCTTTTTTCTCTCATAAACGTTGAAATTTTAACGCTTGCATTTTTTCGAAGATTTGCCGATTAATCTGATGCGTTGGCATACCTCTTGCTTTATTTATTAAACAATCAATAAGTAATATATACGAATATAAAGGAGGGCAATCCCTATGAGAATGGTAGACGTTATTGATGAATCGACTATGAAAGCAGTCGGTCAGGTCCCTAAGTATGATGCTAAAGAAATTTCAGAAATGGTAGACAAGGCTTATGCAGCTCAGCCTGCATGGGAAAAGGTTCCACTGTTTGAAAGATCAGAGATTCTTTATAAGTTCTGTGCTTTGGTTGATAAAAATGCAGAAGAAATCGCACTTCTCATGTGCAACGAAATGGGCAAGCCGTATGGCAAAGCAATGTCAGAATGCGCCTATTCACCTAACATCGGAAGAGCTAACATCGAATATGGCAGACATATGTTCGGTCAGGTTCTTAATGATACAGCTCCCGGAATGCATAACGATTTTGTAGCGGTAACTCATGAAGCTATCGGTGTTGTTGCTTGTGTTATTCCATTCAACTATCCGGTAGAACTGACTATACAGAAAATCGTTCCTGCCCTGTTAATGGGCAACACCTGTATTGTTAAAGCGGCAACTTACGCACCAATGAGTGTTAAGAGAATTTGTGACTTGGCTCATGAAGCAGGCGTTCCTGAAGACTGCCTCTTTTATATTACTGCAGATAGAGGTGACTGCACTCAGGCACTTCTTACTAACCCTAAAATTGCATGTATCGCACTGACAGGAAGCAACGAAGCAGGAACAGAAATGATGCTGAATGCAGCTCCTACTATAAAAAAAGTGTGCCTGGAACTAGGCGGCAATGATGCATTCATAGTAACAGAAGACTGCGCTGACGATCCTGAACTTATGGCTATGGCTATTGCCTGCGTAGGTTGGGGCAGGCTGACAGAAAACAACGGACAGACTTGCGCATCTCCTAAGAGGACTTTAGTTCACAGAAAATGCCATGATGCTTTTGTCAAGGGGCTCATTGAATTCGTCAAGAGATTAAAACAGGGCCCGGCTGCCGATCCTGCATCGGATATTACACGTCTTGTTTCCATCAAGGCTGCCGAGAAAGTTGAAGCACAAGTTAAGCTGACCATTGAACAGGGTGCCGAGCTGATTTACGGCGGCAAAAGAAATGGCTGTGTAATGGAACCCGTTATTTTAGACAATGTAACAAGAGATATGGACATCGCTAAAGACATGGAAGTATTCGGACCTGTTATCCCTATTATCACATTCGATACAGATGAAGAAGCTGTTTCCATCGCCAACCAGAGCAAATACGGTCTTAGCTCAGGCGTCGCAGTATCCGATATGAAGAGAGCATTCTACTACACGGATGAAATCGAAGCATCCGCAGTATGGATAAACGGGACAAGTGCGCTGAGACATGATGACCAGCCATTTGGCGGTTGCAAGCAGACAGGCATCGGTAACGAAGGCGGAGCATTTACATGCCATGAATTTGTAAGGCTTAAGACAAGAGGTTTCTGCGGAATGACTCCTAAAAAGACTCTTGCGGGCGAGGTGTTAGATATTTATGAAGCAATAGGTATTTCTGATCAAATGCATGCTGTTGAGAATATACTGTCGAAGGAAATAATTAAATAGTATTGACATTATAACAGCTTATGTATTATAAATGAAGTACAAATAATTGAAAAAGTCAGACTTGTCTTCTGGCTTTTTCTCTACCATATGGGAGGTCGTATGTTATTAGACTCATGCAAACGAAACCTGACCTATATTTTATTGGCCGGCAAAGGAGTTCAAGGGCTCATGGATGAAGCCTTTCGTGTTCTGAACTGCCCTCTGCATTTAGAAAGCATTCATTATGAAATAATAGCGCAGGTGCCCGGCACATATAAACCTAAAACCATACAGCATTCCACGCACAAATATGCTATCAATCACAAAGGTAATACTATTGCCTATCTTATATTTGATGGCACCTGCAAACAGCCAATAGAGTTTACAAATCTTTATGCGGAAATGTTTTGCCAATATTTATCTATTGAGCTCTCCAAAAGCAATATTACTGCGGCTCACAAATCTCATTATGAATATTTTATAGCAAAAATTCTTAACACGCCTATTACAGATGCTGTTGCAATTGCAAAGATGATAAAAAAATATGATATTCCCTCCTGTCCGGAATATCGCCTGATTCTCATTGACTCTAATAATTATGAGCTGCTATCAAACCTTGACAGAATGCTTAAATATAACTCTATGTTCTATAAAAGTACTGTATACAACAATAATATACTTCTGATTATCGATTCATCCAATAAAATATTCACAAAAGGGCCTGAAGCAGTGCTTTTTTGTCATATACTTAAAAAATACAGTTGCACAGCCGGCGTCAGTTTAAAATTTGAAGATTACAATGAATTACATAGCCGATACAAACAATCCGTTAAAGTTTTTACGCTAAATAAAAACAGCTTTAAAAAACAAGATGTTTTTGTATTCTATGACGATTATACAATTACCGATATGTTAAACTGCTACAGCAGATACTACAGCATTTCCGAGTTAATACATCCTGCTTATGCTGCATTATTGGAATATGATCGGACATATAATTCCGAATTTGCTAAAACACTTAAAGTATATCTTACAGAGAAAGGAAACAATATGCAAATAGCTGCTGCGCTACATATCCATCAAAATACACTTTTATACAGGCTCAACAAAATCAAAGAAATTATAGACATGGATATAAATAATGAAAATGATAAATTTGCTTTAATGCTGGCTATAGAAATTGGTGAACAACATGTACATTAACATCGAAAAGATTTACAAGCTTCTATCCCCATATATGCCCTATTTTTATAAAGGAGCTTCAACCATTTCCTTTATTTCACATGCAGCATATGTTGACAATCCTGCAATTAATTTGTGCAAAGATATTCTCTATATCTGCGCTGATGAAACTGTTGCTGCGCAATTGTTAGACTCTTCATTTTCGCTTAATATATTATATGTCAGAAGTGCATCATCTAATATAAATATACTCCAATCATGTAAATGGCATAATGTCATTCGCATTACGGATAATACTTCTCCTGAAAAACTCTGTGCAATAATCAACAAGGCCATTGATGACGAAAAGGCTCTTTATGAAATCGAAAACAGAACAGTAAATCTGCTTATGCTTGATTCTGATTTGCAAAATCTCACAAATGAAGCCCATAAAGTTCTTAACAATCCAGTAACTATATATGATCTTGGTTTTCAGATCATTTGCCAATCCAAAGGAGCCATATCAGATAACGCCAAAATGAAGCTGGTTGAAGAAAACTACCAGCATGCAC
>CAVDMD010000113.1:0-7099 GCA_963609975.1 bacterium
CGGGGCTGTTACACCTTACTCGCTTTCCAGGCGAGCTCCTTAGCCACTCGGTCAATCCTCCGTGACTTATTTAATTTATCACAGACAGATGAATTTTGCAAGAAGTTTTCACTCAAACTGCACAATAATCGTGTATAATTGAGATAACAGAAACAGGAAACCAAATACTGCACCAGATATGATAACATATATGCAGATATAAAACACCGGAGCAATGTATGAAAAAAGCAACAAAAATAATACTGATACTACTTGCCGTCTGCATTGTGATAACCGCTGCAGCAGGCATCGTAATCTACAGAATAGCCATAGCCTCTGACGGCAACAGAGATTTTGTTTTCTCTGCCGAAGAAAATCAGGTGGACTTCGAAATAGAGGACAAAAGCATAGAATTCAAGCAGGTAAAGCTTTCATATGAAGAAACTGACATAACCTCGTATGACGGACTTGCACTGCATGGCTATACAGTCAGACAAAGCTCTGATGTATGGGTGATTGCACTGCATGGCTACGATGACAGCGGTACAGCTGTGGCACAGATGACAGGCGGATTTTATGCAAGGGGATATAATCTGCTGCTGCCCGATATGAGAGGACAGGGCAAAAGCGAAGGAAGCTACATAGGTATGGGATGGCACGACAGGCTTGATGTGCTGTCATGGATAGATTATCTCAATGAGGAATACGAAAATCCACAGATTATAGTTTACGGTGTGTCAATGGGCGGCGCAGCAGCCATGATGGTATCAGGCGAGGAACTGCCGTCAAATGTCAGATGCATTATAGAGGACTGCGGCTATGCCTCGGTGAAGGATGAGTTTGCATATGAGGGCAAAGCTCTGTTTCATATGCCGTATTATCCGTTTGTATGGGCGGCAAGCATGGTGACAAAGGTGTGTGCAGGTTACAGCTTTGAGGAGGCTTCCGCACTGGAGCAGGTAAAAAAATCAGAAACACCGATGCTTTTCATACACGGAGAGGACGATACATTTGTGCCTGTTGAAAATGTATACAGAGTATATGATGCGGCTTCCTGCGAAAAACAGCTGCTGACAGTGCCCGGAGCGCAGCACGCATCATCTATGCTCAAGGATTACAGGCTGTACTGGCAAACAGTATATGACTTCGTAGACAAATATATTGATTAGAGCAAAAGAGCCTTTCGGGCTCTTTTGTCACAAAAACTGTTTCATCTGATCGATATTGTTCTGCTCGGTATCAAGGAGCCTGTCTGCCAGCCTGTGAATATCGCTGTCGCCTCCGCCATAGGAGCCCAGCTTTCTCATAATCTTGATGGCTCCCATAGTGTTTCCCTGTATCATCATTTCTGCGATTTTTGAATCGGAGCCGTCTGCCAGCGTCTTAAAAACAGCTGACATATCCGAGCCTATTTTGGCCATCGCATCAACATGAACAGGCTGGTGTCCAAGCTGTCTGATGGCTTTGTCTGCGGCCCCGTAGATTTTGCCGTATTCTCTGCGCTGCTCTTCAAGCGCTTTTTTGAGCCTGTCGTCGGAAACCCTGCCGAGTATGTGAGTTATGCCGTGAATGCCCATTTCGACATTCTGCCTGATATAGTTAAGCATTTCAACATTGTTAATCATTCAATCACCCCTGCTGATTAATGTTTTCGTTTTACGGCAAATTATGAGTGTAAAACATTGGCAGGTTGTGATAGAATAAAAATATATATGAGAAGGGATATTAAAAATGACAGATACAGTTTTATTTGATTTTGACGGAACACTTATGGATACCACAGACGTCATAGTCGGCTCATGGCAGCACACATTTGTGACCCTGACCGGCAAAGAAGGCGACCTCAAAAAAATCTACAGAACCTTTGGAGAAATCCTGAGAGACAGCATGGTAAAAATGTTCCCCGATAATGACCCCGACGAGGCGGTTGAGATCTACAGAAGCTATCACCGCGACAACTTCGGAGAGAGAATTAAAGTGTTTCCGGGGATGAGGGAGCTGCTTGCAAAGCTCAAATCACAGGGCATCAGGACAGCACTGGTTACTTCAAGAGCATATGTGACAGCGCTGGAGGGACTTGAAAGCTATGAGCTTCTGGACTACTTTGATGTTCTTGTCACCTGTGACGATACGGACAGACACAAGCCCGACCCCGAGCCTGTGAACATAGCTCTTGATAAACTCGGCTCAAAGCCTGAGAATGCGCTGATGATAGGCGACAGTATGTATGATATTATGTGTGCAAGGAACGCAGGGGTCAGATCGGTGCTGGTTGGCTGGCAGCTTGCTGTTACGCCTGAGGAGATAAACGGAGAAAACGGGCCGGATTATACGGTTGAAACCGCAGAGGAAATACTTGAACTGATTTAGGTGAAAAAATGCTCAATATATATTATGCAAGAGAAAGCACAGACAAAGAAAAATTCATATTTGAAAACATTGAGCCCAAGGCTTTTGTCATAGTTCCCGACCAGTATACGCTGGAGGCGGAGCGCAAGGCGTTTTTGCATATGAATGTCAAAGGGCTTCCCGATATTGAAATTCTCGGATTTTCAAGACTTGGCGACAAGGTCCTTGACGCAGCGGGCAAAGACGGCAGGGTTCTCATAGACAAATACGGCAGGCAGATGCTTCTGACAGGTATTATACTCAGACAAAAAGACAACCTTGAAATATACAGGGGCTTTGAAGAAAAAAACTCTTTTGTGGAGATGGTAAACAATCTCATATCCGAAGTAAAACAGCAGGGCATGAACTGCGAGAGCCTTGAAGTCATTGCGGGAACTCTTGATGAGAGAAGCCTTCTTCACAAAAAACTCAAAGATGTCTGCTGCATATTCAGAGAATACGAAAAAGCCGTCGAGGGCAGATATACAGACAGCGAGGACTATATTGACACTATAGTGAGCAGAATACACGAGGCCCCGTTTATAGCAGGCAGCAGCATATGGATATACGGCTTCGACTGTTTTACTCCGAAGAACTGCGATATAATCAGGGAGCTTGTCAGGACTGCACAGGATGTCAATATTGTAATGACATATGATGAGGGCGGAGGAGATTCCCATATATTTGAGCTGACGGGCTCTGTTATTGCGCAGCTTGAAAAGCTTGCCTTTGAGGCAGGAAAAAAATCGCAGGTAAAGCATATAGAGGGGTATGTCAGAACCGGAAGCGCAGCCCTTGCTCACCTCGAAAGACAGCTTTACAGCCTGCCTTCGGAGCCTTCGGAAAATTATGAAGGTATCACCCTTGTTCGTGCGGCGGGGATCTACCAGGAGGCCGAAACCGCAGCCCTGTATATTATGGAGCTTGTCAGAAACAGAGGACTCAGGTACAGGGATATTGGAGTTTTGTGCAACAGCATGGACAAAAACGCACCTGTAATTGCAAGGGTGTTTGAAAGATATGATATTCCGGTGTTTATAGACACCAAAAGAAAAATAATGTCAAGCACTGCCGTCATATTCATACTGACGGTAATGGATATAATAGTTTCGGGCTATGAGTCATCGAGAATTTTCAGAGTCCTCAAAAGCGGCTTTACGGATTTTACCGAGGATGAAACAGAAGAGCTTGAAAACTATTCGCTCAAATACAGAATAACAGGCTCCGGCTGGAAAAAAGATTTCACCAAAGGCGTTACCGAGTATTCAGAGGAGGGGCTGGCGGCTCTGAACAGCATCAGAGGCAGGATTGTGCAGATGCTGTCGGATTTTGATGCCGGACTCAAAAAAAGCCGGACCGCAGGAGAAAAAATAAAGGCGCTTTACAGCTTTCTTACAGAGGTATGCCATATGCCGGAGAGGATAGAGGAAGCAGCGATGCGTCAGGCAGAAGCGGGATATCTGGAACAGGCGCAGGAAACCGCGCAGATATGGAATATCACAGCAGGGCTGATGGAGCAGTTAAATGAGCTTATAGGTGATGAGGAATACAGCTCTAAAGATATAGAGAGGCTGCTCAGGGCAGGCTTTGAGGATATGGAAACAGGCGTGCTTCCGCCTGTATGCGACGGTATTTCGGCAGGTACGGCTCAGAGGAGCAGGCTGGGGGATATTAAGGCCCTCGTCATAATCGGGGCTGATGAGGGGGTGCTCCCGCAGGGCGCTTCCGATGAGGGGCTTCTGAGCGATGACGAGCTGGAGCTGCTGGATTCAAAGGATATACATATAGGCAGGCTGGGCAGAGTGAAAACCCAGGAGGAAACTCTGGGAATCTACAGAAGCCTTGCGGCTCCGTCAGAGTATCTCTGGATAGGAACCTCAAGCACCGACAGCGGCGGGAAACAGCAAAAGCCGTCGCCTGTAATTACCGCATTAAAAAGAATATTTCCGGGGCTTGAAGAGGAGCTTGACGCTGTCAGCAGGGGAACTGCCGCAGGACTTGTTTCGGGAGCAAAAGCCTCTGTGCCTCATATGGCGGATGCGCTCAGAGGGGCTATGGACGGCGAGGCTCTGGATGATGTGTGGAAGCAGGCTCTCGGCTGGTACAGGGAAAACGACAGAGAAACTCTGGACAGGCTTGAAGAGGGACTGTTTTTTACGGTCAGAGACTACAAACTGGAAAAAACAAAAGCACTGAAGCTTTACAAAAAATCGGGCAGCGAGCTGTCGCTTTCGCCGTCAAGACTTGAAAAATACTGCAGATGTCCTTTTGCGCATTTTGTGGATTACGGACTGAAGCCCAGGGAGAGAAGAATCTTTGAGATGGCGGGGCGTGAAATCGGTGATGTTTACCATGAGGTGCTGATGAAGCTTTCCGAAAAACTTACAACCAACGGCATCGATATTACAGACGAAAAATCTCTGTGGATGACGATAACCTATGAAGAATACCGCAGCCTGTTAAAGGAAATACTGGCAGAGGAGATTGCAGACTACAGGGAAGGTGTTTTATCCCATACCGGGGAGGAGGAATACCGTACCGCAAGGCTTGCTGAAATTGCAGAATACATAGGCTGGATTTTAATATCCCATGTCAGGGCAGGCAGCATCAGAGAAGCGGCTTTTGAGGCGAAGTTTGCCAGAGGCGAGGCCATACCGCCGATAGAGATAGACGCAGGCGGCGAGAAGGTATATATCGAAGGCATTATTGACAGAATCGACATACTCCCTGACGGCAGCGTCAAGGTTATAGACTATAAATCGGGGCGTGAAAAATTCAGCGTCAGAGAGGCGAAGGCGGGATGGAAGCTGCAGCTTATGCTTTACCTCAAGGCAGGACTTGAGTACGGCAGGCAGCACCGCAGTCCGGCCGGTGTCTTTTATTTTCTCATCGAAAACCCTATGATTGATATGAGCGGATCAGGCAGAGAGGGCGCAGACAAAAAACTTGCCGGAGAGCTGGCAAAATCATTCAGGCTTGAGGGCGCTGTTGTAAACGATCCTGTGGTAATAGAGAGCATTGCCGGAAAATTTGAAGGACGGTCAGCTATAATTCCTCTGAAAACCGCTTCGGGCGGCTTTGCGGGGTCGGGAGACGACAGGCTGTTTGAAAGAGATGAATTTATGGAGCTTCTCGATGATATTACAGACAGGGTAAAGGAAACCTGCAGAGGCATAGTTTCGGGAGACATAAAAGTTGCTCCCAAGCAGAAGGACATAAATATGAGCGCCTGCACATACTGTAAATACAAAAACATATGCAGCTTTGACATAGCGTTTGCAGGCTGCAGATATGAGATGATCTGAGGAAGACAAAAACGCCGAGATTGACACGGAGCAATATTTACTATATCATTATGCAGACGGGCGATGGCCCGAAAATGCAAAAACTGCTTTGTGAACAAGCAGGAACAGGAAGGAGAAATACAATGCTGGAATTAGAACAGATAAAACAGAATCTGCCTAAACTGTCCGAAAAACTGGGAGAGGTCGGTGACTCTCTTTGACCCGGCAGGGCTGAAAGAAAGACTTGACGAACTCAATTTCATAGCAGAAAAACCTGATTTCTGGAGTGACCGGAGCGCAGCCCAGAAGCTGCTCAGAGAACAGAAAACTCTCGAAAAAAAGCTTGCGTCATATCAGAAGCTTGTGTCGGGTATAGAGGATATTGAGCTTACAATAGAGCTGGCAGAAACCGAGGATGATGCGGAGCTTGCCGCAGAAGTTGTTGACAGTTATGACAGGCTCGATGCTGAGATTGAGAGTCTCAGACTTGAACTTCTGCTCAGCGGCAAATATGACAGAAACAACGCGATACTTTCAATTCACGCAGGGACAGGCGGGGTTGACGCGATGGACTGGGCGGAAATGCTGCTTCGTATGTACACAAGATGGTGCGAAAAAAAAGGCTACAGGGTAAGACTGACAGACCTGCAGGACGATACGGAGGCCGGCATCAAATCGGCAACGCTGATTGCAGAGGGCGAGAATGCCTACGGCTATCTCAAAAACGAGCAGGGAGTTCACAGGCTTGTCAGAATATCACCTTTCAATGCCGCAGGCAAAAGACAGACCTCATTTGCCTCACTTGAAGTAATGCCCGAAATAGACGATGACATCAACATTGAGATTGATCCTGAGGATATCAGAGTCGATACCTACAGATCAAGCGGCGCGGGCGGTCAGCACGTAAATACCACTGACTCGGCCATCAGAATCACACATCTGCCTACGAATATCGTAGTCACCTGCCAGAACGAGAGAAGCCAGATTCAAAACAGAGAGACGGCTATGAAAATCCTCAAATCCAAGCTGATGGAGCTGGCAGAGGAACAGCACAAACAGGACCTCAAAGAGCTCAAGGGCGATTTCTCCATGATAACATGGGGAGCGCAGATACGTTCATATGTTTTCCAGCCGTACACTATGGTCAAGGATCACAGGACGGGAGCTGAAACCGCCAATGTTGATGCGGTGATGGACGGAGATTTAGACTACTTTATAAACGAGAAGCTCAAACAGAGCTGACTGTGAGGCGTGCATGGATATATTCAGGGCAACGGGCAGCAATATAACATATTACGGGTCGTCCGGCGCGGGACAGAATGCCCTGCCTGAATCATACGGAGAGAGAATATGCAGCGGAGATCTGGAACCGGGGTTCTTTGTGGACTTTTTCATAATATAGGAAATATCGCTTTAGAGATATTTCCGTATATTTCAAAGAAAGCACC
>CAVDMD010000114.1:0-6996 GCA_963609975.1 bacterium
TAGATGGTTTGAGTCCGTCCACTGCCTGAAGTCCGATTGCCGTACTCCAAGCATAACCCTTATGAGCTTTATCCGGTTCAGACTCCCTCAAATATTCCTTAAACGGGTCTTTTTCCATATCCACTACCTCGCTTCATAGTTTTATAATTCAATCTTACCTAATTTGTGCAGACCGTCTGCACAATTAAAATCTATCATCGCATTGTCTTTTATTCCACACCTAATGCCTTATATACCGCATCTTCCGCACTGGAATAGAAAATCAGATTAAAGCAGCCAATTAAATCTGATGGAACTGCTCCGATGTCTGCTGCTGATACGATAGGCAACAAGACTTTCTTTGCCCCACTGTCTAAACATACCTGCAAACTATTTGCAAGCTCATCAGCTTTGATAAGTGTTCCTGCAATACTGATTTCTCCAAGAACTGCAAGACTGCTTGCAACAGGTTTTCCAAGTGCTACTGACGATAACGCAATCAAGGTAGGCAATGCCAATTTATCTGTCATACCAATGCCCTGCAGGTCCTGGTAGCTGTTTATATTACTATGCAATCTCCAGCGCAATCTCCATCATCTGCGTAAATGTTTTCTGTCTTGTTTCGGCGTCAGTTGACTCGCCTGTAATCAGATTGTCCGAGATAGTGCAGATTGCAAGAGCGTTTTTGCCTGCTTTTGCGGCGTTTGCATACAGCGCTGCAGCTTCCATTTCGACTGCCATAACGCCCATCTCCTGCCATTTGGGAGTTGTTTCAGGCTTGCTGTAAAATACATCTGTCGAATAGATATTGCCTACTGAATAAACCACTCCAAGCTCATCTGCCTTATCGGTGGCTTTTTTGAGAAGCTCATATGAGCATATCGGCGCAAATGTTCCCGGCAGTTCAAAATGCGACATATAGTTTGTATCTGTGCAGGCACCCATGCCCATTACAACCTGACCTATCCTGAGGTCTGCCTGAAGCGCTCCTGCCGTACCTATCCGTATGATATTTCTGACATCATAGAAATTAAACAGCTCATAGGAATATATGGCCATAGACGGCATACCCATGCCTGATGCCATAACCGATACCCTCCTGCCTTTATATGTGCCGGTGTGACCCTGCACTCCTCTTACGTTGTTTACAAGCACTGCATCTTCTAAAAATGTGTCTGCTATGAATTTGGCTCTGAGCGGATCCCCCGGCATTAATACTGTCTGTGCAAAATCCTCTTTTTTTGCTGTAATATGAGGTGTTGGAATGTTTGACATTGTGTTTTCTCCTGTGATTTGATTTCTAAAGTATCCTTTTTAGATTATATCCCATATGATATGCTTTTTCCAGCATTTTAGTCTGCAGGATGTGTAAAACCCGCAGGTAAAGCTGCGGGCTGATTGTCTGTTATTCTTCTATGATTTTAACTGTTTTCATAACCTGAGGAGTTTTTGGCTTGTCTCTCCCGTCTTTTTTCTGATTTACGATAGTGTCAGCCGCTTCCATACCCTCTGTAATCCTGCCGAAAGCTGCATATGAACCGTCAAGGTGAGGCGCTTTTTCAACCATAATGAAGAACTGTGAGCCGGCTGAATTTGGATCCATTGCTCTTGCCATTGATAATACTCCTCTGTCGTGCTTCAGATTGTTTTCAAATCCGTTAGCAGAGAACTCTCCCTTGATATGCCAGCCGGGTCCGCCTGTACCGTTGCCGAGAGGGCAGCCGCCCTGAATCATAAATCCCGGAATTACTCTGTGGAATGTAAGACCGTTATAGAAGCCTGCATTTACAAGCTTTTCAAAGTTTGCCACTGTTTCAGGTGCTATTTCAGGGTAAAGCTCCCCTTTCATAACATCGCCGTTTTCCATTTCTATTACAACGTATTTCATTTTTTCCTCCTTATCTGAACAGGAAATCGATAACATTCATAAGGTCATCGGTTTCTCCTCTATATAATTCAGTATAGCCGCATTTGATACAGCTTACTGTATTAAACTTTTTGTTCTGCACATCAAACAGCTTGGCAAAGTTTCCTCCGGTTGCCTGAAGCCGATCGACATCTGCTCCTCTGCTGCCGCATTTGGGGCATACCCAGCTGTCATTTCGTCTTGACATAATAACCTCCCTTCGGTTTGCGCAAATCCTCTTATTTATCAAAGAAATGTCTGCCGTCCTTTTCTCTGTTTACAATCTCAACAGTCTTTGCTATTGCCTCTTCAATCGTAAGCTCCTGCTTGTCGGCATCTCTTCTCAGCTTGAACTCAACTCTGCCGTCTGCCGCAGCTCTTCCCACTGTAATTGCAACAGGAATACCCATCAGGTCAGCATCCTTGAATTTAACTCCCGGTCTTTCTTTTCGGTCATCAAGCAGTACCTCAACGCCGGCATTCTGCAGTTTCTCATATATCTCTTCCGCAGCTTTTTCCATCGCCTCATCGCCCGTCTTTACAATCGTAATAATTGCGTGATACGGAGCAACCGACATAGGCCATATGATGCCGTTTTCATCGTGGTTTTGAGGCATATCTATAATTGCCTGGAATGTACGCGAAACTCCTATGCCGTAGCATCCCATCCATATGAGCTGATCTTTCTGGTTTTCGTCTTTGTATGTGGCTCCCATAGGCTCTGAATATTTGGTGCCCAGCTTGAATATCTGTCCCACCTCAACGCCTCTTGCGTGTCTGACAGGAGCGCCGCATACAGGGCAGGCATCTCCCTCTTTGAGAACTTTGAGGTCTGTTACAATATCGCCCTCGTAATCTCTGCCGTAATTCATATTAATGAAATGATGATCTGTTTCGCAGGCTCCCGCACACAGGTTTTTTGCTCCCACAAGCTCGCTGTCTACAACAACTCTGCAGTCGTGCAGTCCTGCAGGGCCTGTAAATCCGCCTACGCAGCCTGTTGCCGCCGACATTTTTTCCTCGTCTGCAAAGGCTATTGCATATTCGTGGATTCCAAGAGCATTTACAAGCTTAGTCATATTAAGCTCTCTGTCGCCTCTGATAAACGCCGCAGCATAGCCCTCTACATTGCCCTCTGTATCATATGTTTCGAACATAAGGGCTTTGATGGTCTGTTTTTTGTCAAGCCCCAGAAATTCTGCAACCTCGTCAATGGTTTTGGTGCCCGGAGTATGCACTTTTTCCATAGGGCGCATTTCCTCCTCTTGGGCTGCATCGTCTCTGCATTCTGCTTTTTCGACTGTTGTTGCAAGGTCGCAGTGGTCGCAGTATACGATTTCCGATTCACCGTATTCGCAAAGCGCCGTAAATTCGTGCGAACCTGTACCGCCTATTGCGCCGTTGTCTGCCTCTACAGGTCTGAAATTCAGTCCGCAGCGTGTGAATACTCTGCTGTAGGCGTCAAACATTAAATCATAGCTTTCGTCCATACCAGCAGGGTCCTTGTCGAATGAATAGTTGTCTTTCATGATGAAATCTCTTGATCTCATCATACCGAATCTAGGACGCGCCTCATCTCTGAATTTATCCGTAAACTGATACAGCATCTGCGGAAGCTGTCTGTGTGATGTTACATCACTTTTGATTATGTCAGTAAACACTTCCTCCGCTGTAGGTCCGAGGCAGAAATCTCTGCCGTTTCTGTCTTTGATTCTCCACATTTCGGGGCCGTATGCGTCCCATCTGCCGCTTTCCTGCCACAGCTCCGCAGGCTGCAGCACCGAGCTTGCCAGCTCCTGCGCGCCTTTGGCGTCCATTTCCTCTCTGACTATATCCTCTATTTTTCTTACTGTTCTCCAGCCCATAGGCATATAGCTGTAGATACCTGCAACGGTTTTTTTGATCATACCCGATCTGAGCAGCAGTATATGACTTGGTATTTCCGCTTCATTCGGTACCTCTCTTAAAGTTTTCAGGTGCATCTTTGAAAGTCTCATAATATATTATCTCCTTTATCTGTTCAGAACACATACAGCACGGGCTTCCATACCCTCCTGTCTGCCTGTAAATCCAAGTTTTTCTGTTGTTGTGGCCTTGACGCTCACTCTGTCTGTGTCAATTTTGAGAGCCGCCGCCATGTTTGCTCTCATATCCTCAATATATGGCGCGACTTTGGGTTTTTGAGCCACAAGAGTCGCATCTATATTGCCTATGCTGTAGCCTGCATTCTCTATAGCGTCTCCGACGGTTTTGAGAAGCTCCATGCTGGATATTCCTTTGTATCTGTCATCGGTGTCGGGAAACAGTTTCCCTATATCGCCGAGAGCCGCCGCGCCAAGCAGCGCATCCATTACGGCGTGCGCCAGCACATCCGCATCTGAATGTCCCAGAAGGCCTCTGTCAAAGGGCACGCAGACGCCTCCGAGTATCAGCTTCCTGCCCTCTGTCAGTCTGTGAACATCACATCCTGTACCGACTCTTATCTCCATAGGCAAATCCTCTCTTGTTGTTATCTTGATATTGTCATAGCTTCCGGGCACTGTCCTGATGTCAAGTCCCGCTCTTTCGGCAATCCCCGCATCATCGGTGCCGTAAAACCCTTGTGCGTATGCCTTCTCATATGCAGCCTTAATCGCAGCCGTATCAAAGCCCTGCGGGGTCTGCACCGCATAAAGCTCATCACGGTTAAGTGTGCCATGCTCTGTCCTGATGGTGTCCTTTGGCCTTACAGCACAAACAGCAGCTCTGTATTCTGCTGCTGCAGCTGTTACCTCCGTTATTATCTGCTGCGTGACAAAAGGTCTGGCGCCGTCATGTATCAGTACAATATCGGTATCTGTGCATTTGAGGCCCTCGTATACCGAGTCCTGCCTCTGCCTGCCGCCCGGTACTGTTCTGTGCTCTATACCGCTCAGAACCTCCTCGCACAAATCCATATATGCCCTGTCCGCCACAACAATTATCTCGTCTATAATATTGCAGGAGGCAAATATGTTAACTGTTTTTCGCAGTATCACCTCTCCGCCTGTTTCCATATACTGCTTCGGCAGGCGGCCGCCCATACGGCTGCCGCTTCCTGCCGCTGCGATGATTACTGTTACGGTTTTATCTCTGTACATTATCTGTCCTGCCGTTTTTTGGGTTTTGCAAATATCATGCGGCCTGCCGATGTCTGCAACACGCTTGTTACAACAACTGTCGTGTTTTTGCCTATATACCTGTGTCCTTCCTCGACAACAATCATAGTACCGTCGTCAAGATAGGCAACCGCCTGACCATGCTCCTTGCCCTCTTTGATAAGAAATACTTCCATATCCTCACCGGGCAGCACAACAGGCTTGAGAGTGTTGGCAAGAGCATTGATGTTAAGCACATCAACGCCTTTGATTGTTGCAACCTTGTTGAGATTAAAGTCATTGGTAACCACCTTGCCGCCCATTATCTGCGCCAGCTTTAGCAGCTTGACATCGACCTCGGGGATCTCATCAAGGGATTTCTCAGCAGTTGTGTTGTATATCTCTATCCCGTACTCATTCTGTATTTTGTTGAGAATATCAAGTCCTCTCCGGCCTCTGTTGCGTTTGAGGCTGTCAGAGGAGTCTGCGATATGCCTAAGTTCCACAAGCACAAACTCCGGAATCACTATATCGCCCTCAATGAAGCCTGTTTTCATAATGTCCGCAATCCTGCCGTCAATTATAACGCTGGTGTCAAGAATCTTGGGCGCAGGCCTGCTGTCCTTGGATTTGCCTTTTGACGATGTTGTTTTTCTTGCCGAAAGAATCGATGAAAACAGGTCCTTGCTTCTCTTGGAGCCTATCATCATTCCAACCGAGCCCAGCGCTATGTATGTTATGAGGTTGAGCACTATGACAACAACCGGCATATTCAGGCTGCTTTCGTAAATCTGAGTTATGAAGTAGGCTATTATGAGGCCGAGTATCAGCCCTATAGTGGCCGCTATCAGATTGTTTGTAGGCACGCTTGCAAGATTTGACTCTATGTTTTTTGAAGCTTTTTCACTTTGTTTTGTTATGAACGGAGTGAGCTTGAAAAATATTAATCCAAAAATAATTGCGAAAACAACATCTGCCGCAGCTTCCTGAAATGTTGTCGGGACAAAAGTACCGCTTCCCAGAATACCGCTTTTGAGCAGATAGACAGTAAGCTCTGTAAGACCAAAGCCTATAACCAGTCCGAGCACAGTAAACAAAGTTCTGAATAATCCTTTGAACATAAAATTCCTCCTTCCCTATTATATTTGCGGCAGTTCCTCAGACTGCCCCGGCAGATCCGTCATCACATGAGTGAAAATTAAATTGCATCATCGATGAGTTTTTCTGCCGCCGCAGGCTCAATTCCAAGTACCATTACAAATTCGCTTGCAAGGATTCTCCGTGCGTTTGTAAGCATTTTTTTCTCGCCTGCCGAAAGACTTTTGACTCTCTCAATGCGAAGCAGATTTCTGACTACGCCTGCCACCTCTTCTGCATCTCCGGTCTTGAGTCTGTCCATGTTTTCCCTGTATCTGCGGTTCCAGTTGCTGTTCATCTCCGTAGAAGGACCTTTGAGCACATCTATGACCGCAGCAACATCCTCGGTGCCGATAACAGATCTGACACCTGTCTGCGCACACGTCCTGACGGGAACCATAATCTTCATGTCGCTGTAAGGTGAGCTGAGGACAAAATACTCCCTGTCTTCGCCTAAAATATGCTGACTTTCGATTTTTTCGATTATTCCCGCACCCTGCATCGGGTAAACAACCCTGTCACCTATAGAAAACATATGACGCCTCCAGTCTTTACCTTATATCAGTATAAACCAACATTCGCTGTAATGTCAAGAAACACCGTCGTGAACCAGGGCAATCGCTTAAAATTCCCTGCTTCACAGCAAACCGCCCTGTTTAGGGTATTTCATACTCCGCCCTTTCTATCTTTACCCTTTTTGTCCCATAACAAAAACAGCCGATCCATATAAACCGACTGTTCTAATCCACCCTGACCAGGGTACTTATATCTATAGTTTTTCTATCTCTTCTAAAGGCAACCCCGACACCTTAACTATGGTATTCATATCAATACCCTCGGCCTTCATAGCCTTTGCCA
>CAVDMD010000115.1:0-6917 GCA_963609975.1 bacterium
CTGTTGTATATGACGGGAACAAGGTAGTGGCGCAGAGCGCATTAAAACAGTGCAGCTATGCTGCAAGAACATGGAGTAAATAATCAGCCTTCATATTTCGGAGGGTCTGGCGTTTTATGCGGGACCCTCCCTGATATATTTATTCTGTACACAAAGGAAAGCTGATATGAAAGAGGGTGTGTTTATGAACATGAGAAACCGGCTTGAAGAAATAAAAATATCGGATGTGAAAAAACCGATGCCTTTATTATCTTTCCCTTGTGTACAGCTGATGGGGATGAACGTCAAAGAGCTTTTGTCAAGCCCTGACAATCAGGCAAATGGTATGAAAGCAGTTGCAGACAGGGTTGATTCGTTTGCAGCAACAGGATTTATGGATCTGTCGCTTGAGGCAGAGGCTTTCGGAGCAGTGACAAAGGCTTCGGATAGCGGAGTTCCTGCAGTAACAGGTATCCTGATAGAGGATATAGAGGCTGCAGAGAAATTAAAAATCCCTGTGATTAAGGAAAAAAGAGCGGGGATATATGTAGAGGGAATAAAAAAAGCCCTCACCCTTATAGACGACAGACCTGTTCTGGCAGGAGTGACAGGACCGTTTACTCTGGCAGGAAGCCTTGCAGGTATGGCCGGAGCGATTGAAAATCCGGAGCTTCTGCATATACTGCTCAGGAAATCAGCAGACTTCCTTATTGAATATATCAGGGCTTACAGGAGCATTGGAGCAGACGGCATATTTATGGCAGAGCCTCTTGCGGGTATGATCTCCCCAAAGCTGGCAGAGCAGTTTTCAGAGCCGTATGTCAGGCAGATTGCGGATGCCGTCAGGACAGAGGATTTCATAGTTATATATCATAACTGCGGTGACGGGGTAATTGAAATGGCAGAGTCCATATACCGCACAGGCTGTGACGCATATCATTTTGGCAATGCTAAAGATATGAAAACAGTGCTTGAAACATTCCCCGATGATAAGATAGTGATGGGCAATCTTGATCCGGCAGCTTTGCTTAAGGAGGGGACTCCTGAAACCGTAAGACGGGAGACATTAAAACTCCTTGAGAAATGCAGCGCTCATCCAAACTTTCTCATATCCTCAGGATGCGATATACCGCCTGATGCAGGGTGGGAAAACATAGATGCTTTTTTTGAAGCGGTGAGGGAATTTTACCGGAGATAAAATTTGTGAATTTACAGCAGATGAAATTAAGGATATAATTTGTACAGAGAGAAAGCCGCGCGGCTTTTGCGGAGTTGATATGGATAGCATACTGAAGAAAAAAAGAATAAGAAGAATAGCGCTGGCTGTGCTTGCAGCGGTGTGCGTAATCGGAGGCGCGTTTGCGCTTAATATAGAGAGGGCGGACTACACAGACAGCCTCGGCAAAGCGGTTGCAGAAGCGGAAAATCTGCTTCTTGAGGCTGAAACAGGCTATGAAAAAGGACAGTATCTTCCCGATACGGCAGTGGCTTTTTCAGAGGACATAGAGGCTGCAAAGGCTGTATATGAGGACAAGTCCGGCGTATATGAGGAGCAGAAGGCTGCATATGAAGCTCTGAAAGAGAGCATCGGAGAGTTTCGGAAATCCGCGAATAAGGAAGATCTGACAGAGAAAGAAACAGCAAAGGAAAAAGCAGAAAAGGCTGAATCAGAAAGCGATAAGAAGAGTTCTAAAACCTCTGAAACAAAGAGCAGCGGCAGTAAGGCAGGCAGGTCTGATAAAAAAACTTCTTCCAAAGACAAAGCTGCCAAAGATGAAAAGATAACCGTAAGCATAGAGATAAGGTGTGACAATCTTTCAGATGATATGTCAAAGCTGACAGATGAGGCCAAGGCGCCGTATGTTCCTTCAGACGGAGTCATACTTGGCAGGACAGAGTACAAATGCAGTAAGGGCACGACGGTTTATGATGTGCTTTATGCTGTGTGCAGAAACAGCAACATACAGATAGAATCAAGCTATACGCCTGTATACGGCTCATATTATGTCGAGGGAATCAACCATCTGTATGAGTTTGACGGAGGCTCTGAGAGCGGCTGGATGTACAAGGTAAACGGCATATATCCCGACTACGGCTGCTCGTCATACAAGCTAAGTGACGGTGACAGCATCGTATGGGGCTACACCTGCAATCTGGGAAAGGATCTTGGACATGGATATTAAAAAAGGACTTGGCCAGACAAGTGAATTTGCAGGCTATCACCCTGCTGTAAACCTTATATTCTATGCCTTTGCAGCAGGCATAGCCATGTTTTCGACAAGACCGCTTTTTATAGGCATAGCTTTTGTGTGCTCATGGGGATATTCCGTGCTTCTTGGCGGCAGCAGAGCGATTAAAACAAACATTATGTTTCTGGTGCCCGCCATTGTCATAATGATGGTGATAAACACACTTTTTACCCATGACGGAGAAACCGTGCTGTTTTATCTCAACGGCAACAGAATCACTCTGGAGGCTCTTTTTTACGGAGCGGCGGCGGCATTTGTGCTGACAACGGTCATAGTGTGGTTTGCAAGCTTTAATATCATAATGTCATCGGACAAGTTCATATATCTTTTCGGAAAGGCGGCGCCTGTTTTAGGACTGACTCTTTCGATGATATTCAGATTCATCCCCCTGCTCAAATCAAGATTTGCCGAAATCTCCATGGGACAAAAATGCATGGGCAGAGGGCAGCAGCGGGGCTTCATCAGAAAAGCCAGACTCATACTCAAAGAGGTATCGATTCTGATATCATGGTCGCTTGAGGCCTCTATTGAGACGGCAGACTCCATGGAGGCAAGAGGCTACGGACTTAAAGGCAGGAGCAGCTTTCACCTGTTTAAGTTTACAAAACGCGATCTGAGAGCCCTTGCAGCCATAGCGGTAACAGGCGGCATTGCGGCTGCAGGCTGCATTATGGGCAAAACGAGTATGTACTATTATCCTGTAATCATCATCAGGGAATTTGATATGATGACGGTTGCGGCAGCGGTATCATACGCTCTGCTTCTTGTCATACCGTTTGCAATCGATGTGAGAGGAGAAATCAAATGGAAACAATTAAATTTACAGATGTAAGCTTTACATATCCTCTCTGCGAAAAAAAGGCTCTGGATAATATAAATCTGTCGGTCGATATGTCGGAGTTCATAGTTGTGTGCGGCAAATCAGGCTGCGGCAAAAGCACACTGCTCAGACATCTCAAAAAGAACCTGACGCCTTACGGATACAGAGAGGGAAGCGTCTGCTACAGGGGTGATGAGATTGCAGAGCTTGATGACAGAATCAGCGCCTCAGAGATAGGCTATGTGCAGCAGAATCCCGACAATCAGATAGTGACAGACAAGGTATGGCATGAGCTGGCATTCGGCCTTGAAAGCCTTGGCTTTGACAATGCCTCAATCAGAAGAAGAGTTGCGGAGATGGCTAATTTCTTCGATATACAGGGATGGTTCCGCAAAAGCGTCACAGAGCTTTCGGGAGGACAGAAACAGCTTTTGAACCTTGCCTCTGTCATGGTAATGCAGCCCGGGGTGCTTATTCTCGATGAGCCTGCGGCACAGCTTGACCCCATAGCCGCATCGGAATTTATGAGGACCCTTTACCGCATCAACCGCGAGCTTGGCACCACAGTCATAATATCCGAGCACAGATTAGAGGAGCTGTTTCCCATGGCAGACAGGGTTTTAGTCATGGATGAGGGAAAAATCATTTACTGCGACAGACCTCAGAATGTGGGAACTGCGCTTGCACAGGCAGAGCACCCGATGTTTTTCGGACTGCCTGCGGTGATGAAGATATATACGCAGACAGCAAATGGCGGCGACTGTCCTATGACCATCAGAGACGGCAGGCTCTGGCTTGAAAATATTCTAGGGGAGCCGGGAGAAAAGCCCTGCGGCAAAAAAGAAGAAAAGACAAAGACCCCGGAATACAGAAGACAAAAGAAAAAGCAGGCAGATGAAGGATATATAATAGAGGCGGAGGATGTCTGGTTTTCCTATGACAGAAATTCGGGAGAGGTTTTGAGAGGCCTTAACCTCAGAGTCAAAAAAGGCGAATGGTACTGCCTGATGGGAGGCAACGGAGCCGGCAAAAGCACGACTCTCAAAGTGCTGTGCGGCATACTGAGAAGCAAAAGAGGCAGGATTACCGTAGACGGCACTGATGTAAAAACTGCAAAGGACAGACTGTTTGACGGAACCCTTGCAATGGTGCCGCAAAACCCACAGGCTCTGTTTACGGAGATAACAGTTGAGGAGGAGCTCCTTGAAGCTCTTTATTACAGCAGGGAGCCTGACAGTGAAAAGATAAAGGCTGCCTTGGATATGATGGAGCAGATGGAGCTTTCACACCTTGCAAAGGCTCATCCCTACGACCTGTCGGGAGGAGAGCAGCAGAGGCTGGCTCTTGGCAAAATACTGCTTTTAAGACCGCGCCTCCTTATACTTGACGAGCCCACCAAGGGACTCGATCCGTTTTTCAAAAGAACACTTGCGCGGATTTTTAAGGGACTTATCAGAGACGGCGTGACAATATTCATGGTTTCGCACGATATAGAGTTCTGCGCAGAATATGCCGACAGATGCGCCATGTTCTTTGACGGAGATATCGTATCTGAGGGAAGCCCGCAGGCGTTTTTCTCAGGCAACAGCTTCTATACGACCGTATCAAACAGGATGGCAAGAGGGTGGTTTCCCGATGCCGTTACATGGAAGGAGGTCGCACAGTGCGTCGCGGATTCAATGTAACGCAGTATGAGGCGGCCTGCCGCAAAAGGACGAAAGCCTCTTCCCTGATAATATTTGTACTGATACCGGCAACCATAGCCGCAGGCTGCATATTCTTAGACAACGAAAGATATATGGTAATATCTCTTGCCCTGCTTGTTTATACCATGATACCGTTTTTTATGGTATTTGAAAAACGAAAGCCCAAGGCAAGAGAAATCGTCCTTATAGCCATGATGGCTGCAGTTACGGTATGCGCCCAGCTGTTTTTTCATATGGTGCTGCCGCTGCAGATAGGAACAGCCCTGATTATAGTTTCGGGCATATCACTTGGCCCCGAGGCGGGCTTCCTTATAGGGGCGATTGCAAGATTTGTCTGCAACTTCTATATGGGGCAGGGGCCGTGGACGCCGTGGCAGATGTTCTGCTGGGGGCTTTTGGGCTTCCTTGCGGGGCTTGCGTTTAACAGGGCGGAGCCTGACAAGCTGAAATCAAGGAATTTCAAAGTCATTTTAGGTCCTGTGATGTGTGTGGCCTTTGCGGCGGTCGCAGCCTATATATGCTATGTAATATGGCCGGGTGAGGATAACACTTTCTTTGGCTGGAGACTGTATGTGTTCGGCGCGGCGGGACTTCTGGCAGGAGTGCTTCTGCAGCGCAAAAGGCTTCCCGCAGACAACATAACGCTTACGCTGTTTACGTTTTTTACAACCTTCGTAATATACGGAGGACTGATGAACATATGCGCCATGGTGACAGCATCAGCGCTGCCGGGAGGAGCGCCTGTAAGCATGGGAACACTCAAAACCCTCCTCATAACAGGAGCGCCGTATGATGCGGCCCATGCGGCAACAGCATCGCTTTGCGTGTTTGTTTTCGGAAATGCGATGATAAAAAAGCTTGAGAGAATCAAAATCAAATACGGAATATACAGATAGGGGGAAATCAGATTATGAAAAGAATCATATCAGTGCTTGTGACGGCGGTAATGATCTTCACGCTGACGTTTCAGTGCTCCTTTGCAGGACAGATTACGGCAGAGGAGGCATACAGCAGCGCAGGCAAAACCATCTACGAAAATACGGTCAAAGCGCCTGCCTTCGGAGCGGAATGGCATATATTAGGACTTGCAAGGGCAGAATATGCAGGCTGTGATGAGATATTTGAGAAATACTGCGAAGACGTGGTCAGAGAACTCAAAGAGAAGGAAGGCATACTGTCAGAGTACAAATATACGGAATACTCAAGAACCATAGTGGCGGTTAAATCCATAGGAAGAAATCCGAAGAATGTCGGCGGGTATGATCTGACGGCGAAGCTGCTTGAAAAAAACAATGTGACAAAACAGGGTCTGAACGGTCCGATATGGGCGCTGATTGCCCTTGACACAGGCAATTACACCACCGGATCTGCTGAATTCAAAGAGGCTGCGGATTACTACATAGAATACATACTCAAAGCCGAAAAAGACAGCGGAGGCTGGTCGCTGAACAGCTCCGAGGCAGATGCCGATGTGGATATAACGGGTATGGCGCTGACGGCACTGGCACCGTACTATAAATCAGATGACAATGTCAGAAAGGCAGCTGACAGAGCACTTTTGTGGCTCTCGGAAGTACAGGACGATGACGGAGCTTATGCAAGCTGGGGCACTGTCAACTCCGAAAGCTGTGCGCAGGTCATAGTGGCGCTCACTTCACTTGGAATAGACCCGAATAAGGATGAGAGATTTATCAAAAACGGCAAAAGCGCCGTTGACGGGCTCCTTGGCTTTTATACAGACGGCGGGTTTAAGCATATATCATCAGGCAAACTAAACACTATGGCCACGGAGCAGGGGTATTATGCTCTGACAGCATATTTCAGATTTACAGGCGGCAAATCATCGCTTTATGATATGTCGGATAAGGAAGATACCGCGCCTGCAGCTCTGACAAAGGTCAGGATTGCCTCGGTGAAATCCACTGCCAAAAGGACAGTGAATATTAAATGGAACAAGGTCACGACAGCCGGGGGATATCAGATAAAATACAGCACCAAAAAGAATATGACAGGGGCAAAGACTGTTACTTCCGGTACCTTATCAAAGAAGCTGACAAAGCTTCAGTCGGGAAAGAAATATTACTTCAAGGTCAGAGCATACAAGAGCGCAGACGGCAGCAGAGTTTACGGCAGCTGGAGCAGCGTGAAAAGTGTGAAGGTAAA
>CAVDMD010000116.1:0-6911 GCA_963609975.1 bacterium
AATATACGGAATTAAAATTCCTATTTCCACATATCGCACGCAAGGTGCGATAACATTCAGGGTGCTTTCTTTGAAACATACGGAAATATCTATAAATCGATATTTCCTATGTTATAAAATCAGAGCAGAGTTCTGCGCACCTCACTTAGTATAACAGCCCCTGCTCCAAATAAGTGAACTGTTACAGCCTGTGAAATAAAATCACCTTGTTAAGGTAAATTGTTCACTCCATATTCTCACAGCATATCTGCACTGCTTTAATGCACACTGTCCGGTGATACTTCATCTATATGGCTGATATATAATTGCTGCAGTTCCTGCAGCCTCCCGTTTTGCCAAAGCACTCACTGCAGGCTACAGGCGGCAATATGCTTTGCTCTGATGTCACAAAGTATATTGCCGCTATACTTTTTAGCGGTATCATCAGACTGGCGCTGTTCAGACTTACTCCTATTGCGGCTGTGTCCAGCACTGCGGCAAGCTTTTTTATATCAGATGAGGGTATGCCGTAATACCCCGGTCCGAAAGGATTTGAAAGATATTCATCAGCACCCAGTCTTTTTTTAATTTCCTTTTCAAAAAGCGTTTTGGCGCTGTCTGCAAAAGCTGTACCCCATGTATCCATATATACTCCGAATCTGGATTTTGAAGTGCTTTCAGGCTCCCAGTTGCCTGCTGTCACCATAGTTATCAATATTCGTGTCACTTTCTTTTCATCTTATGCTTCCTCCCTGCAAAAATATTTTTTTGAATGAGACTCTGTCTGTTTCCGTTTCACTAATATTTTCTCGATCTCATCAAGCTAATTATATAGCTGCAATTATAGCAGGAGGGGTAAATCACACACAGCTAAAGCATAAATATCACCTTATTAACGTGTAATATTTTGACTTGTAAAGGGTATTTTGCAGGCACACAAAAATACGGGAGCACCGCATATAACGATATTCCCGTATAACCATCCCTGTTAAGGTCGATTTCATTTACTTACAGTCTTACATTCCCTGTATTTCAACGCATTATTTCTGTTTGCTTTTGTTCAGAATCGGAAGTCCTGCCGAGAATGCCTTGCCTACTATTTTGCTTGCCGCAGTGTAGTTGTTGTCGGCAGGGTCATAGGCTATGGCCTTTACCTTCCGGACATCTATGATACCTTTGTCGTTTAATACATCCTCATCTGCAACAACGTTTATGATTTCACCTATAATGTGTATGTGGCCTCCCACCTCGCGAATGTCCATAACCTTGCATTCCATGGCTACAGGAAACTCCTCAATATATGGCGCGTCCACAAATTCCGATTTAACAGCAGTCATATCCACATTGTCAAACTTGCTTGCCTCACTGCCCGATACAAGTCCGAAATAGTCTGCCTCGGCAATGTGCGCCTCGTCTGCAATGTTTACGGTAAACGCTCCCTTGTTTTTGATGTTTTCGTAGGTTTTTCTCTCCTCTCTGATGGATATTGCAACTGCAGGCGGAACCGATGCCGCAACTCCTCCCCATGCAACGTTCATTGCATTGGGTGTGCCGTCCTCATTGTATGTGCCCACGATAAACACCGGGGTCGGAAATGCAAGTGTGTTTGCTCCAAGATTTTTTTTCATAGTATAAGTCGCTCCTTTCTAATAATAAACTACAGGTGATACAATATTTCTGAGCAGCGCTGCAACGCTCCATGCAGTTATATCACTTGGTTTTGAACAAATCTGTAAATGTGCCGAGGCATCTTCGCCTTTAATGTCAATTCGTATGTCATCGGTTTTCATGCCGGGCACAGCATATATCCGGGTCTTGAGACTGTCAGCCCCCACTGTCGCAAGCGATGTTGTCACTGCCACATTGACCTTTGTTGGCAGAAGCTTTATGGCTTCTGCAGCAGTTCCCGAAAATATGCAGGTTTCTTCTTTGATATGAAGCATATCCTCTGTGAATATTTCTGTGCCTGCATAGGCGTCAGCGCCTTTTCGTATTAAAAACTCTGCACTGCAGTTTCCCATAAGTGAAATTGCCTGCATCACATCAAGACCTCCGATAGCACCTGCCGGTATATAAAGTCTTGCATTGTTTTTTGCAAAGCGCTCTTTTACCTGATCAAAAAATGCACTGTCTGCAAAGACCCCCGTGGATAATACCGCAAGGTCAGTACCGCTGTCAGCGATTTTGAATACACTGTCCTTTACGGCCTGAACAGAAGCCGCCTCGACAATAATATCAGGCTCTGCTCCAAGCAGCTCATCTGTTGTAAACACCGCCCTGCAGCCAAGCCTGCCCGCAAGATGCGCCGTTTTGTCCTCAGTCCTGCCCATGACAGCTGCAGGCTCGTATTCTGTAAGCAGCTGTCTGTCGTATGCGTCTGCAATTATGTCTGCAAGACTGCCGCTGCCTATAATGGCTAATCTTCTCTTTTTCAAATCGTATCTCCCGCTGCAATAATTATATCCTAAAATCCGATATTTTCATATACCGAATTTATCGTTTAATATTTACAAAAAACACCCGGCAGCCGAATTATTTATCCGGAAAATCAGCTACACTATTATCAATACAATCGCCGGGTGTCTTGTTTATCCATATAGATTATACAATATTTATGAGGCAGTGCACGTTCAATTATATTATGCTTCTCATTCGGATTATGAATGTGCTGTTTTGTCCTGCTCATATTCAAAAAGGCTCCGTCTGCCCTAAACCGGCAGATGAAGCCTCAAAAAACCTGATAACCTGCCGGCATCAGCCGTCAGAATCCCTGTCTGCACTCACATACACACAAAACTGCAAAACCACAAAACCGCAAATACAGATAAGGATTCCTCAGCCGTCGCCGGCATATTGTCCTGTTTACATCCAGCCGCAGTAAGGCTTTTGCATTACCGCATTCTGCATCCATTTTATAAGGGTTATAAAATCGAATACAGGAAGCTGCACCGCAGCCTGAATGTCTGCCGCATACGGCGGCATATCGCTGCATTCAAGAAGTATTGCGCCTATGTCAGGGTTTTCTTTTACCATATCCCCGGCAGCTTTAACAAGCTCTTCTCTTGCAATTTTATTATCAAATACAGGCGTCATTGTAACAACGGCAGAAAACTCCTCAGAGTCCTCCATGCCCTTTATTACAAGATTATCTGTATTTTCGACTCCGCAGCAGTGAAGCAGATTGTCGTTTACCGAAGCTCCGTTTGCTGTCAGAATACCTATCTTCCGGTTCGGTTTGAGCAGGGTTCTTATCCATGGTATCTGCACCAGACTTGACATTGCAACAGGCACATCAAGCGCCGCGGCAACATCCTTGTGATAGTTTCCGAAAAATCCGCAGGCCGAGCATATTGCGCGCACACCTTCGTATCTGACCATATGCTGCGCCGCTTCAATCACATCATCCTTGATTGTCGGGTCAGCATTGAACAGCCTGTCGTTTGTAAGGTTTTTAACGGGCATCATTCTCACCGGGAAATCGTATGTATATGCGTTTACAACATTTCCGGGAATTAAAGGATAGTTTACATTTTCGATGTATACTATGCCCACACCATAGCCTGAAATCTGCTGATGATCCAGCGTCGCTATTTTAGTGTTTCTGTTTTCGGAAGTTATGTATCCGTATCGTCTGTCTTTTAACATTTTATATTTCCTCTTTGTCTTTTTTGACGGTAAGCGCTTTTGCAAGCAGTACTGCATTGCCGCCGAATAATATTACTACTATTACCGCAAGTGTAATTACAGTTCCTGTCATCATATCAGTGCCCTCCTATCATCCCATCACAGGGAACAGTGAATTAAGCATTACCAGAACAAGAATCGGAATAGCCACATATTTAGTCCATACCGTAAACCATCTGCCGTACACAATATCACTTGTAGGATTGAGATATTCTTTTCTTATTCTGTCAACTCCGTATACCCATCCGTATACTATGGAGCCTATGCCTGCTGTAATCGTGAAACCGTAATTTCCTGCAAAATCCGAGAAGAAGTTCAGGAATGTGTCACTGTATATTGCAAGACAGGCTGCCGCCATAGTTATAGCTGTTGCCGCAATTGCAGTCTTTCCTCTGGACAGCCTGAATCCGTTCATAAATGTTGATACCGGAACCTCAAGCTGCGCTATTGCAGTAGTAATCGCTGCAAAGAATATGGCGAAGAAAATAAGGATTCCTATTATATTGCCAAGAGGCAGAATTTCAAACAGGGCAGGAAGCACCACGAATATAAGTTTGGCTCCCGATTCAGGGTTCAGCCCAAGCGCAATGCAAGGCGGTATGATGGCCATGCCTACAATAACTCCAAGGCTTGCGCACGATATACAGACTGTCGCCATATTGAGGTTAACATCCTCGTTTTTGGGCAGATGACTGCCGTATGTAAGCACGCAGCCCGGTCCCACGCCTATTGCAAACAGAGCCTGTCCCATTGCCGCAACCCAGAGGCTCGGCTTTGCCAGCATACTCCAGTCAGGATTAAGATAGAAGTCATATCCCTCTCCTATCCCGTCTATTGCAAATATCTCAAATATTATTACTCCGGCAAAGAAGAAAAACATAAGCGGTATCATTATATTGCTTATTTTCTCGATTCCCGAATCAACGCCTCTGTATACGGTATAGCCCACAAACAGTGTAATAATCACCGTAATTGCAAGCATGAGCCCGTGATTGCTCAGAGAAACATCATAAATATCCTCTGCCGGAACTGTTTTCCACATACTTCTTGCACAGGCATATATGAAATATATGCAGGTTGCTATTATCGGTATGAAGAAAAAGTTAAGACTTCCGTATATAACGGCGCAGAGGCCGCCCATTATCTTGCTTACCGTTTTGTTTTTGAGGGCCGCTTCGTACACCTCCATAATACCTTTGCCGATTCCTTTGCCTATGCCCGCTTCAATTGTCGCAATAGGCACCGCTATAAGTATTATACATACAAGATATGCCACTACAAACGCACCGCCGCCGTATGCTCCCACCATGTAGGGAAAACGCCACACGCTGCCAAGTCCAAGGCACATACCTATCATGGACATAAGCGCTCCGAATCTGCCTTTGAAGCTCTCGGAGCCTGTCGCTTCTAATCTGTTACTCATAACCTTGTCCTTTCAAATCACTCACTGTAATCAGAATATAGATAAAACTTGAAATTGTCAATTTTTTTAAGCTTTGCTGTTTTCTTTTTTGTTAAGCTGCACCATTCTCACAACAAGACAGGCAGTAATTATAAGGCCTACAACACCGCTTATAGGGAATATGAAGTTAATCAGCGCTGAGAAAGGCAGTACACTTCCGAGGAATATACCTATTAAAATCATTCCTATAATAAACAGATTTGTTTTTTTGGTTCTGTTCTGCCCCGGGAATATCCATTCCTGAAGTACCCACAGGAAGCCTGTTGTCGTTGTAAAAATGCCTATAAAAATTATAATTACATAAGTCCATCCGCCTGCAGGCCAGATTGAATCCACTGCAGCCAGTACAGGGAAAGGATGCATCTCATTGGTTGCAGGATTGATAACAGTGCTGAAATTAGCCATGATAATTATAAGTACGAATGCAACGCAGCCGTAAAAGGCAGTCGTTGTAAGCACTGCAGAGCCTGTAGCCTGAGGTATTGTATTCACCTTTTTGCCCAATGCCAGATAAAACGGCACTCCGTTTACAAGGCACAGCGCTGCATAAAGCATTCCTTCAAGAAATCCGAAGTTGATTTCCGAAAGTCCCGGTATCCAGCTGAACGGCGGTAGTGCAAACAGGTTGGCCTGCCAGATAAGACCATCATCAACAGCTTTGGTGACTTCTGATGCCTGACTGAAATCAGAGCCCGGATTAAACAGTGATATGACACCGAAAACAAGTATATATCCAAGCAGGACAAGTCCCGCATACCCGAGTACTTTTTCTACGGTATCAAATCCGCCCAGTACAACGATTCCCGAAATCACGCCCATTATCACAGAGCCTACCCACTGCGGAATATCCCAGTACTGTGAAAGCACCGAGCCTGCGCCCGAGAACATAATCATGAAAGTGCCAAACAGTGATATAAAGGTAAAAAACTGAAAGAAAGCGCCAAGATATTTTCCCCCTAAGTAAGTGTACGCTTCCGATGTTTTTTCAAAGCTTACTTTAGAGCCTATGCTGTAAATGCATATGCACGAAAGCAGTGTAATAAATACAGCTCCCGCTATTGCAAGTATTGAACCCGATAATCCCCATGAGCCGAAAAACTGCAGCACTTCGTTTCCTGACGCAAATCCCGATCCGACAGTGTATGAAACAAAGGCTCCCGCCACTACAAGAAGTGTTACTATGCTTACTTTGTTTTTTTTCTCCATTTTATTAAATTGTCCTTTCAAATCTCATACCGCAAGATGCGGTATACTTCACTGTAAACAATTTTTTCTTTATGTGCTTTACCGATTACACATAAAGAATATCCAGGCTTTGTCCCGCCGTTTTCAGCAGGCAGGACAAAGCATTATTAAGCTATTTCACATCGTAGCCGATTTCTTTTAAGAGCTTGGCCATCTTTGCTCTCATGGCATCGCTTGGCTGAGTTAAAGGCTTTCTTACGATTCCTCCCGGAAGTCCCAGGCAGTCAAGACCGGCTTTTACAGGACCCGGATATGGTTCCTCTTCCATAAGGTCATAAAAAGGTGCCAGTTTTGCGTTTAATTCTGCAGCTGCTCTGAAATTGTTTTTTTCAACTGCAAGATCAAACATTTCTCTCATTTCTCTCGGAAGCAGATTGAACAGAATTGAGAATGCTGCTGTGCCGCCAACCGAATATGTAGGAAGCAGCAGATGCTCCTCTGCTTCGATTACGGCAAAGTCTTTGATTCCTCTTGTCTTTGCTATAGTCTGGCAGGTATGTCTTTCGTCGATTGTGTCCTTGATACCTACGATGTTAGGAAT
>CAVDMD010000117.1:0-6899 GCA_963609975.1 bacterium
CATTGTAAATGAAGCCGGTATATGCTATAATAATCACGTTGCGCCGGCGTGATGGAATTGGCAGACGTGCGGGACTCAAAATCCCGTGGTGGCAACACCGTATGGGTTCGACCCCCATCGCCGGCACCATTTAAGATTAATCGATATTAAAATCGTAAGGAGGATTTTTTATGGATAATACTATGAGTATTCTTATGCTGGTACTGATCATTGTAGTTATGTATTTCCTTCTGATAAGACCTCAGAAAAAAAAGGAAAAAGCTATAAATGAAATGAGAAACGCAATCAAAGCCGGTGATGAAATCGTTACAATAGGCGGTATCTGCGGCAAGATTGTCAAGACCAAGGACGAAAGCCTCGTAATTCAGGTTGGAGCAGACAAGGTTAAATTTGAAATTATGAGATGGGCTGTTTCCAAGGTTGTAAGCGAATCATCAGCTCCTGCACCTGCAGCAGCAGAGGAAGAAGCGCCTGCCAAAAAACCGGGCAGACCTAAGAGAATGAAAGCTGCAGCAGAAGCACCTGCCGAAACACAGGAAACTCCTGCAGAAGCACCTGCCGAAACACAGGAAACTCCTGCAGAAGCACCGGCAGCAGAGGAAGCACCTGTGGCTGAAGAAGAGAAATAGTAGATTTAGCATAATATATTAAACTGAGTTTGCAAGACAGCTCAGTTTTTTGTTTACGGACGCATATAAAACGGTTTTTCCCTGAAACCTCATAAAACACTCCTGATTATTGAAATTTGAACAATATACAGAGATGGGTTTCACAGAAGCATGACGATTTCATTATGCTATATTCTGTTGAAGAATTTCTCTATTTTTGGTAAGATAGATATAAGTTTTGAGATACAAGAGAGGCATTTAGATGAATCAAAAGGAATTAAACGAGATACGCAGGCGGTTTAAGCCTGAGCGGGACGGCATAACCCATATATACGGCTGCTATGTCAATGCGGCAAAGGAAATCGTATCATATATAGATATGTCTGTGGGGCTTATGCCCGAGGAGGAAGCGGAGATGTATCTGGCGCTCCTCAAAAAATCCATATCCGGGACACTGGGTAGAAATCTTCTTGATATAGAGTTTTCAACCTCGCAGGTTTCGGGAAGCCAGGAGCACAGTCTCCTGATGAAGCTCAGAGGTTCGGAGATTAAAGACGAAGCGGTCAGAGAGGCTTTTTATACCAAAGTGACAGAATCGGTCGATATGGGCGAGCGAAGCTATGTTGTGCTGCTGGCGCAGGATATATATGATGTGCCTTTCAAAAGCGGCGACGGAGAGATCTGGCAGGAGGGCTCAGATGAGGTGTTCAGATATTTTGTGTGCGGCATATACCCCGTCAAGGACGCATCAATGGCGCTCAGATATTTTGCAGACGAAAAAACATTCAGGGGTGTATCTACGGGACATATTGTATCGGCACCCGAAATCGGATTTATGTTTCCGGCATTTGATGACAGGAGCGCCAATATATACAACGCGCTGTACTATACGAAAGACGTCAGTGACATACACAGTGAATTTATAGATGCCGTGTTTAATATCGAAAAAAGGCCTATGTCGGCAGGTGCGCAGAGAGGTGCTTTCGGTGCGGCTCTCTGTGAAGCGCTTGAAGCGGACTGCAGCTTTGATGTGGTTCAGGCAGTGCATGAGCAGATAAGAGAAAAACTTGCAATACACAAAGAAAGCAAAGAACCGGAGCTTCCCGAAATGTATATTGATGAGGTTGAGGATATACTGGCCAGAAGCGGTGTTGACAAAGACAAAACACAGGCTTTTCACAGAGAATGTGAGAAGCAGTTTGGTGACGGAGCTGTATTAAATCCCGGCAATGTGATTGAGAGTAAAAAATTCGAGATAACAACCCCGGAAATAAAAATATCGGTAAAGCCGGAGTTCAGCTATATGGTTGAAACCCGGATAATTGACGGCAGTAAATACCTGCTGATACCGGCAGGCGAGGGCGTGGAGATAAACGGCCTTGATGTCAGTATAGGAGAGAAACAAAACAGGGAGGTGTGATTATGGCGTTTAAGATTGGTTTGTGCCAGATGGCAGGTTCTCTAAAAGAGAACATAAGGGAAAATAAACAGGAAACATGGGCAAAAGCAGAGCAGATGATAAGAGAGGCGGCTTCAAACGGGGCGCAGATAATAGCTCTGCCCGAAATGTGGAACTGCCCGTATTCAAATGATTTTTTCAGAGCCTATTCCGAGAGCGCGGACGGACAGACAGTCGGCAGAATGTCGGCCCTTGCAAAAGAGCTTTCTGTGTATCTGATAGGAGGCTCAATTCCCGAGCTTGACGGCGATAATGTCTACAATACCTGTTTTGCATTTGACAAAACAGGGCAGATTATAGGCAGGCACCGCAAGGCTCATCTGTTTGATATAGATGTGAAGGGCGGCATCAGGTTTATGGAATCCGACACCCTGACCGCAGGAGATACCGATACCGTAATAGACACCGAATACGGCAGAATAGGCATAGCCATATGCTATGATGTCAGATTTCCGGAGCTTTTCAGAAAAATGACCCTTGAGGGTGCACGGATGGTATTTTTGCCTGCGGCATTCAACCTTACCACAGGTCCCGCTCACTGGGAGCTTACCATGAGAGCAAGAGCACTTGACAATCAGATATATTTCGCAGCCGTATCTCCGGCAAGATGTATGGAGGGAGTATATCAGGCTTACGGTTACAGCTGTGTTGTGACGCCGTGGGCAGAGATCGCTGCAGCGGCGCAGACCGAAGAAGCCATTGTATATGCGGATATAGATTTTGAATACGAGGACAGCATCAGATGTCAGCTGCCTCTGTTAAAACACAGAAGACCTGAGCTTTACTGAGCCTTTGCAGGGGACAGAGCATGAGAGGAGTGTAACCATGAAAAAAATACTGTTTGTTAATTCATGTGTTCGTGAAAATTCACGCACTTACAGGCTTGCCAGAACCGTTCTGGACTGCCTTGACGGTGTCATTGCACAGCTTGATATCTCTGAGGCTGATATAAAGCCGCTTGACAGACAAAGCCTTGCGCAGAGGACAGAGCTTTCAGACATGGGGGCTTTTGATAATGATATGTTCAGGTATGCACATCAGTTTGCAGACAGCGACACAGTAGTAATAGCTGCACCATACTGGGATCTGTCTTTTCCTGCGGTTCTCAAGGCTTATCTTGAGGCGGTTTCAGTCTGCGGAGTTACATTCAGATATGATGAGCATGGAGCGCCTGCAGGACTTTGCAATGCCGGACAGCTGATATATGTTACAACCTCAGGCGGCAGCATAGGGGAGTTCAATATGGGATATGATTATGTCAGAACCCTTGCGTGGGGACTGTTTGGCATCAGAAATATCCGGTTTTTCAGTGCTGAGAATCTGGATATATACGGTAATGATACAGAGGCGATAATGCAGGAGGCGGAGAACAGGGTGAGAGCTGCCCTTAAATGACGTACATTAAACCGTTAATCTGCAGACTAAAAATTAAAAGGACAACAATTTATGCATATTAGTGATTTTGATTATAATCTGCCGCAGGAGCTTATAGCGCAGTTTCCGGCAGACAAAAGAGACCATTCAAGACTGATGGTGGTAGACAGGAGTACAGGAGGCGTCGCGCACAGGCATTTTTATGATATCCTCGAATATCTCAAAAAAGGAGACTGCCTTGTGCTCAACAATTCAAGAGTAATACCGGCAAGGATTTTCGGAGTCAAGGCAGCAACAGGCGCAAGAGTTGAGTTTCTGCTTATCAGGCGCAAAGACGGCGACAGATGGGAAACCATGGTCAGGCCCGGCAAAAAAATAAAAAAAGGCGATGTAATACTGTTTGGAATAGACGCAGACAGATATATTTCACAATGCGACCGCAAAGGCGGCAATGTGAAATCACCTGTGATGCAGGAAATTGAAGACACTGCACCTCTTAAAGCTGAAGTTCTTGATTACGGTGATGACGGCACGAGAATTGTAGAGTTTTCATATCAGGGAATATTCCTTGAGATACTTGAGGCACTCGGCAAAATGCCGCTTCCGCCATACATAGAAAGAGAAAGTGTGCTTGAGGACAAAGAGCGCTACCAGACTGTCTATTCCAAAGAAAACGGCTCTGTTGCGGCGCCTACGGCAGGGCTTCATTTTACGGAGGAGCTTCTTGACAGGGTGAGAGAAATGGGCGTTAAAATCGCCTATGTTACTCTGCATGTCGGCATAGGGACATTCAGGCCTGTCAAATGTGACAATATAGAGGAACATCAGATGCATTTTGAGGAGTACTCCATAGATGAGGAAAACGCAGAGATTATAAATTCTGTGATTAAGGCGGGAGGCAGAATTATATCTGTAGGCACCACTTCGACAAGAACAATTGAAAGCGCGGCGGTATTTGATGGCAGGGCAGGCAGGTTTGTTGTGCCGGCCGGATCAGGCTCAACAGGCATATTCATATATCCGGGCTACAAATTCAAGGTTACGGACAGCCTTATCACCAATTTCCATCTGCCCAAATCCACGCTGCTGATGCTCATATCGGCGCTCTATAACAGAGAGGACATACTGAGAGTGTATGATATCGCGGTTAAGGAAAAATACAGATTCTTCTCGTATGGAGATGCAATGCTGATTATATAGAAAGGAAACACAATGAGTAAGGACGCAGTTACTTATGAATTACTTCAAAAAGACAAGAGAACAAAAGCAAGACGGGGTATAGTTCATACACCTCACGGAGATATACAGACTCCTGTTTTTATGCCTGTAGGCACGCAGGCTACGGTCAAGGCCATGAGGCCTGAGCAGGTAAAGGAAATGGGAGCGGAGATAATACTCTCAAACACATATCATCTGTATCTGAGACCGGGACACGAAATTGTCAGAGAAGCGGGAGGGCTTCACAAATTTATGAACTGGGACAGAGCGATACTTACAGACAGCGGAGGATTTCAGGTGTTCAGCCTCGGACCTCTTCGCAAAATAACTGAAGAGGGAGTCGAATTCCGATCTCATATAGACGGTTCAAAGCATATGATTTCCCCGGAAAAATCAATGGAAATACAAAATGCCCTGGGCTCGGATATTATGATGGCCTTTGATGAGTGCGCGCCGTACCCTGCAGACAGGGAGTATGTAATACCGTCAATGGAGAGAACTCACAGATGGCTCGAAAGATGCAAGGCCTATCACAAAAATACAGAGAATCAGTCGCTGTTTGGAATAATGCAGGGCGGTATGTATCACGACCTCAGGAAACAGAGCGCCAGAGCTATTGTGGATCTGGATCTTCCCGGATATGCAATCGGGGGATTGAGCGTGGGAGAGCCAAAGGAGCTGTTTCTTGAGATTCTGGGCGGCTGTGTGGACTATCTGCCGGAGGACAAGCCAAGATACATTATGGGCGTAGGTACGCCTGACTATCTGTTTGAGGGAGTGGAGCGCGGTGTTGATATGTTTGACTGCGTGCTTCCAACAAGGATAGCAAGGCATGGTATGGCCATGACAAGCCATGGCAGGCTCAACATCAAAAATGCCAGATTTGAGAGGGACTTTACACCTCTTGATCCTGAATGTGACTGCTATACATGCAGGAATTATTCAAGGGCATACCTGAGGCACCTGTTCAAGGCAGATGAAATGCTCTCAGCGATGCTTCTGTCAAATCACAACCTGCATTTCCTTGTGAACATGATGAAAAACATAAGGCAGGCTATTGAAGAGGACAGGTTCCCTGAATACAAAGAAGAATTCTACAGAAAGTACGGAAGATTTTAATGGATATATGTAAACACAGAGAATTATGCGGAGGCTGCATTCATCAGGGCAAACCCTATGAGCAGCAGCTTGATGAAAAAGGACAGGAGGTTTCCCGCCTCATAGCCCAAAAAGAGATAAATGCAGGACGGTATCTTGGTATACAGGGCAGCCCGTCTCAGTACAGATACCGAAACAAAATGGAATATACATTCGGAGATACCGTTAAAGACGGACCTTTGTGCCTTGGAATGCACAGAAAAAAGCATTTTATGTCTATTGTTACTGTTGATGAGTGTCAGCTTGTTCCTGAGGATTTTAACAGGATTTTAAGTGCTGTGCTTGAATTCTGTCAGAAAAAAGGCTACAGATTCTATCACAAGAAAAGCCACGAGGGACTTCTCAGACACCTCATTATCCGATACGGTTTGCGCACGGGAGAACTGCTTGTCAATATAGTTACATCTTCTCAGGGTGAGTTTGACGACAAAGGCTTTGCGGATATGATTACAGGACTTGAGCTTGACAACAGAGTTGCAGGAGTACTCAGGACAGTTAATGACAGACTGGCTGATGCGGTATACTGTGATGAACTCAAAGTGCTGTGGGGCAGAGATTACTATATGGAAAAAATAATGGGGCTTGACTTCAAGGTAAGTGCATTCTCGTTTTTCCAGACAAATGTAGAGGCTGCAGAGCGGCTGTATACAGAAGCCATAGACCTTATAGACAATTTCGAGGACAAAAATGTCTTTGACCTTTACTGCGGCACAGGGACTATTACGCAGGCGCTGGCGCTTAAAGCCAAAACTGTTACGGGCATTGAACTGGTTCCGGAGGCGGTCGAAGCGGCAAAGGAAAATGCAGAGCTTAACGGACTTCACAACTGCAGCTTCATTGCAGGAGATGTTTTTGAAGTACTTGAGAAGCTGGAGCAAAAGCCTGATGTGATTGTTGTGGATCCGCCAAGAGTGGGGATACAGCCCAAGGCTCTTGACAAAATACTCAGTTACGGTGTGAAACAGATAGTATACATATCATGTAATCCCAAGAGTCTTACAGATAATCTCAGGTATATACAGGGTAACGGTTATGAGGTTAAGAAGATTAAGGCGTTTGATAATTTCCCTATGACAAAGCAT
>CAVDMD010000118.1:0-6714 GCA_963609975.1 bacterium
GCATGTCGCTTAGCGAGCGGTAGGTATTAAGCTTTTGTTTTTTATCATCCATATGTATATCTCATTTCCGTAGATTTTTTAGTAACTTTATTATAGCACAAAAATAACCTTACGGATGCACTGAGTTCGCAGAAGAAAAAGAAGCCGGCGCAAATGCGTCAGCTTCGAGGTGTTACAAGCTTCTTTTCAGTGTTTTAGGTTGAAAAACAAGGTATATAATAGCTATACACCTTAATCAGTATATTCTATTCTTAAGCAGAGCTTAACAAGCTCTTCCTCCGGCTTAGATGTGGACCAAAAGTTTCTCAAAGGGAAAAGATATATACCGCCATGATAGAGCAAATTGTTTTGCCGGATGAATTTTACAATCCGTTCTTTGATTTTGCTGTCTATTACGCCGTAGTGTGCATTACAGTAAACACAAAGATACAGACCTTTTTCTTTAATCACCTTTATTGGATTAGTATAATTAAGCTTGTTGTTTGCGGTAATAAATACATTGTATTGAGTCAAGTGGTCTCTGTGGAAAAATTCGTTGCTGTCATAGTGAAAGCCCATCAGATATTCCTGAAATGATTCATAAGAGAACACCGGCAGCATATGATTTGCTAAAATTCTCATCCTTTCCTTTATAGGCTGCTGAAAGCTGATGTCTTCGCTGAAATAAAGGCATTCTTCATCCTGGATTTCCAAAAGAATCTGGTTAAGCGGCAGATTTTGAATATCGTTTAAAAAAGAGACTTTCTGCTGCATCGTTTTTTCTAAATACAGCAGTTCTTCAATCTGCTTTTTATATTCAATCTGTTTGTTGCGGTATATATCTTTTAGCAGGTTTATGTCCTTACTCTTTAAGTAAGCTTTGATTTCCTTTAAGGAAACATCAAGCTTTCTGAGAGAGATGATAATCTGCAGGGTAAAATACTGCGATAAAACGTAAAATCTGTAGCCGTTTTCGTCCACAAATTCGGGTGAAAAAATATGGTTTTTATCATAATATAACAGAAGCTGCTTGGATATGCCGAGCAGCTTTGCCAGTTCACCGGGAGTAAAATAACGTGAATCCTTCATAAAAAACCTCTTGACTGTATAAGCATTGTATATTGTAAGATAATACCAATAACGTGGTATAAGTTATCAAAAGCCAATATTATTTTACGCTATATTATTAAAATTTTCAAGGAGTGTATGAGTGATGAGTTCGATGAGTAAGAAAATGGTAAACAGCACTGTAGCTTTAGGCTGCTTGCTGTTTGCTGCGCCGGTAATGGCACATGAAGCATTAAATGAGTATGTACTGGATCCCATAATGGTTACTGCCGCCCGTTATGAGAAAAGAGATGTAGATATTCCTGCTGCTACAGAAATTTATGATCAGGAGAAGATTGAAAAGCTGGGTGCTAACAACGTTATGGAAGTAGTAAAAAATATTCCCGGCTTTACCTTAACTGCTTCTCCGACCGGTAATACTTACATCGGCTTCAGAGGCATTTCTAAGGATAACGTCGCTATCTTAGTAAATGGAATTCCCCTAAACCAGGACGGCAACTATGACTTGGAATCCATTTCCGCTGATATTATTGACCGCATTGAGGTTGTTAAGGGTGGCGCTACTGTTCTTTACGGCTCTAATGCCAGTGCCGGTGTTATCAATATTATTACTAACAAAAAGGCAGCTAAGAATAAAGTATTGATTGGCTTTGGCGATAAAAACAAATTTAAAGGTGCTGTTAATGTAGCTACCGATAAGCTGCAATTGAGCTATTCCAGACAGCAGTCTAAGGACAGAGGCTTTGTATATAAAAATTCTGGTGTAAGCAACTACTATACCGGTGACAAGCTGGAAAAGGATAGCCTGAATCTGCAATATGCTATCAGCGATAACCTGTCCTTGCAATATATGTACAGCAAGAAGGTTTCCGACTGCTCCAAATCCGTCAAGGGTGTATACCAGCCAGGCTTCCACAGTGACATTAAATACAACTTCGGCCAGCTCAGATATGTAAATGATGATTTACAGGCTACCGTGTTCTTCAGAAACAGAGATTGGAAATTTAATACCTCTACACACCAAAAGGGCCATAACTATGGTGCCGATTTGCAGGATAAATTCAAATTAGGCAATACCATGCTGACTGTCGGTGCCAACTATGAAAATGAAAATACCAAAAACAGTAACAATATAGAGGCAGCAAAGCGCGACAGTGCCGCAGTATTCTTTATGACGGAAACCGAGGTATCCGATAAAACCAAGATTTTCTTTGGTGCACGCGAAGCCTATGTTGAGGAATCCGGCAGCAAGTTCTGTCCGCAATTCCAGGTAATGCATTCCTTAGGCAACGATGATAATATTTACCTGAATGTGAACCGCTCTATGCGCGCACCGCATGTCAACGAGCAATGGGGTACTTCTACTCAGCTGATGAACCCTGATCTGAAGGCAGAAAGTGGCTGGAACTATGAATTCGGCTGGAAAAAGAAATTGGCTGCCGATGAACTGTTCAAGGTAAACTTGTACCATATGGATATCAATGACCGTATCTACAGCCAAAGCAACTATAACGACAGCGGCAAGAGCATGTTCCTGAATGCCAACAAATACAGAAATACCGGCGTTGAGGTAAGCTACGAAAAAGCTGCTTCTGAAAAGTTCAGCTACAATGTAGGCATTTCCTATGGCAATCCTGAGCAAAAGCTTGCTAAGGGCGATTGGCAGAGAGTTGACTTTAAATTAGGTCTGCATGCAGGAGTAGGCTATAGCTTGGGCAAGACCAATGCCAACATTTATGCTAACTATATGGCAGAAAGAATTAACGGCGTTAAACCTATGTTAGACCTTACTTTGAATGTAAAACAGCAGATTACCAAAAATGATGCTTTAAGATTTGCCGTATATAACCTGCTGGACCGTGATGATATCAGAACCGGTTCTTCCAGCGGCACCGGTGCTATGTTGGAGGAACGCAACTGGATGCTGTCTTACGAGCACAGCTTCTGATGAAAGGCTTGGCTGATTATGTGTAGATTAATTTTCCTTATCCTTACTTTTCTGGCTGTTGTTTATTGCTCCGGCTGTGCCGGTACTGTCGACAAGCAGAATGATGCTGCTAAACAGCAAAGCTATGTTGTGCAGGATGTACGCGGCAAGAAGCTGTCCTTTGAGTCTAAGCCTCAAAAAATAATCAGCCTGTATGTTTATGGTGACGAGGTGCTTTTAGGCCTTGTTGACCATAAGCGTATAGCAGGCCTGTCCAAATGGGTACATGATGAGGATTTGGCTATGGGTGCCAAGGAGGCCAAGGATGTTACCAAAATTGCGGAAAGCAATCCGGAGGCTATTCTCGCACTGAAGCCAGATCTGGTTTTGTTGCCGGACAGTACTAAGCCGGAACAGATTTCCAGCTTGGAGGATGTAGGAATCAAGGTTTTTGTTTATCCTGCTGCTACCAGACTGAGCAACATTCCCAAGACGATTAAGGCTATCGGCAGTGCCGTAGGCGAAACGGAGCAGGCTGAAAAGCTGATTGCCGGGATGCAGAAAAAAATCAGTGAGGTTGAAGCTAAGGTCAAAAAAATGCAGCCTGAGGACAGAAAAAAAGGTCTGCTTTTTCTGCGCTTTGGCGCTATAGGCGGCAAGGGGATTATTTTTAACGATATCCTGACTGTTGCCGGCGTAGAGGACTGCTATGAGGCAGCACGCCATGCGCTTGCGGACAAACCCGGAACGAGCCGTATTTTGAGCAAGGAAGAAGTGGTACAGGCCAATCCTGACTACATAATTATCGGCACCTGGTCTCAGGGCGGAGCCTATAAGGCAGGCAATGCGCAATTAGACGAACTTTATGCTGATCCTGCTCTGGCTACGGTAACCGCTGTAAAGAAAAAACAGGCGATAGTTATTCCGCAGGGTTATGTAAACTGTCTGTCACAGCATGCCGCTGACAGTGTAGAGCTTCTGCATGAGGCAGTTTACGGAAAATAGGTATAATGACTTCTGCGTGATATTAAATAACATTTTATGGGGGTGGCGGTTTTATCTGCTGCCCCTTGTTTTTTGAGGAGAAGAAATATGCTGCAAAAGAAAAACTATGGCGCTGATATTTTACATAATATCAGACGCTTGAGCGAAGTAAATGAGCAAAAGGATATCAAACCGCTGATGGCAACCTCTTTCCCAGGAACTCATTGCCCGCTGATGGGCGTTCTGATGACCGTAAGACAGATGCCGGAGGCAGTTACGGTTATCATCGGTACAGATGAATGCACATATTATTCTAAGCTGCTGGCGAATATGAAAATTTTCAGCAGTCTTAAGGAAAGCTGTGTTTCCGTAGTGATAGATGATTATGATGTGACCTTCGGTACGATTAAGAAAACGAAAAAGGCCGTTGCCGAAATTTTTGAGACAGGTGAGCCTAAGTGCATAGTTCTGGTAACAACCTGCGTTCTGGAAATCATAGGTGATGATTATGATGTACTCGTTGATGAGCTGGAAGAAAAGTACCATGTGCCGATTCTGCTGGTGCGTACGGAGCATTTTCAGTGTCGGGACCATTTGCCGGGTATTGAAAGAACTTTGGCTGCCACTGCGAAGCTGATGCGGAAAATGCCGATGGAAAATGTTGTCAATATTTTTGGCAATGGCGCTCCTTTGCAAAAAAATTCCGCTTTGCTGCAGCTGTTGGAGCAGGCCGGCGTACAGGCAGGACTGCAGCTTCCGGGCAAATGCAGTCTGGAGAGTTTGGCGCTTGCAGGCAGAGCTAAGCTGAATATTGTTGTTGATGAGCTGGGATTGGAGCTGGCAAAGCAGATGCAGGAAAAGCTTTCCGTGCCTTACGTTTACTTCCCGCCGATGTGTAATCCACATAAGGTGCTGCAGGCCTATAAGGAGCTTGTTGCTGCTTTGGAAATGGAGCTGCCGCAAACAGTTACCGAGTCTTGGGAGGAATGCCTTGCTTTACAGCAACAGGTTCATGATGAGCTGCAGGGTGTGGGCTATATCTATGGCAACAGCCCTTATAATTGTTGGGAGCTGAACACCTATCTGGCAGCTTTGGGACTGCGGCCGCTGATGGTGCAGATGAGTACATTGAAAAACAAGGAAGCAAAAAATGAACTGCTGCGATATGCAAATCCTTATGTCTGCAAGAGTGCCAATCTGGCGGCTATGGAGTTTGCTTATGATAAATTAAAACCGCAGCTTTATATCGGCAGAAGCTTTACCGACAGCCTGGCAAGAAAAGGTATTTTCAGCATAGACAGTATGCTCGGTCAGGATGTATCAGGCTTTGCCGGCTGCCGCGGCCTGCTGATGCAGCTGCTCAGATTCAAGCAGACTCAGATGGAGGGGAAGTGATTATGGCTTTGATAAGAAATTTTCCGGTGCCGTCTGACAGAATGGCCATCATCAGTACGCTGCTGAATATTGAGGATGCTTTAGTGCTGGAGTACGGACCGGAAGGAACTACGCATTTCAGTATGAATTTTTTCAATAAGCTGGGGCAGGATTATCCCAACAGACTTTTTACCACCGGTGTAGATGACAGTGATATTATTATGGGCAGTACCGAACATCTGGAAAGAGGCATTTTGGAGCTGGATGCTTTATATTCGCCTAAGGCTATTTTTGTGCTGACTTCTTCGGTGACCTCTATCATCGGTACGGATATTGTAGGAATCTGCGATAGCCTGCAGAGCAAGGTTCAGAGCAGGCTGATTCCTGTAAATACATCCGGCCTTGGTGCCGATTACAGCGCCGGGTTGCGAAAAATCTACCTGCAGCTGGCAGAGCTGTTTGTGCAGCATGACATTGCCAAGCAAAGCAAACGCTATAATATTTTAGGTGCCTCGCTTCTGCATTACAGAGCAGAATCCGATATCTGTGAAATAGCAAGGCTGCTGCGCGAGGGCTTTGGCTACGAGTTACTGCATTGTCTTGCAATGAATATGACTACGGAGGCACTTGCCGAGCTTGGCAGTGCCGAACTGAATATTGTTCTGACGAACGAAGCTGTTCCCTGTGCGGAATATCTTCAAAGCGTTACCGGTACTCCTTTTGTTTACCTGCCGCTTTATGGCTACAGTCAGACGACAGACTTTTTAAAGAGCGTTGCCGCAGTTATCCATAAGTCTGTCAAGGAAGCTGTGCTGCAGCGTTTAGAGGAAAAGAACCGCAGACTGAAAATGCTTTTAAATTCTCCGCTGATGAACAGAACTCCCGGTACTGTATTTTTAAAGGGAGATTATGATGCAGTCAAAGGTCTGGGTGCATTCTTCAAGGAGCTGAGATTTAATGTAGCTCACAGCGTATGCGCACATAAAATAACCGGTACTGCTGCAGAAGGCATAGAGTACTTTAAGGAAGAGAAAGAATATCTGCAGCTGCTAAAGAATATTCATCATTGTCTTGTTTTGTCTGATGAGGATACTATGGCCAAGGCTGATGCGACAAACCTTAAAATCTGTGTCAGTCATCCTTGCTTCAGTCATAGGACGATTGCCAGCCATTTGCCGTTTATGGGCGAATGGGGCGCGGATATGCTTTTTGAATATATTCAGCAGTACGTAAATATGTAATTTTGTTGCCTATTGATTTTTAGCAGACAAAAATCCCCTTGAATTTTAAGCTCAAGGGGATTAGTATATTTTAACCAAATTTAATTTTAGGCCTTGGCAGCCTCTGCTTCTGCTGCTTCGTCCTTGCCGTAGTCAGGATCA
>CAVDMD010000119.1:0-6704 GCA_963609975.1 bacterium
CACCTGTAAAGTTAGACCACCACTAACGTCCAACCACTAAAAGCGTTATAGCGCCTTTAATTTTAACCTGCATTATCTTTCAACTATCATAGTTGTACCCATACCGCCGCCGATACATAATGTAGCAAGACCGTATTTGGAATCTCTCTTCATCATTTCGTAAATCAGAGTGATAAGGATTCTGCAGCCGGATGCTCCGATAGGATGTCCGAGTGCGATTGCTCCGCCGTTTACATTGATTTTTTCAGGGTCAAATCCCAGTTCTTTTTTAACTGCAACCGACTGAGCCGCAAATGCTTCGTTAGCTTCAATAAGGTCAAGGTCTTCAACTTTCAGACCGGCCTTGTCAAGAGCTTTTTTGCAGGCAGGAACAGGACCGACACCCATAATCTTAGGGTCAACGCCTGCTGATGCGTATGACTTGATTGTGCAAAGAGGCTTGATTCCCAGTTCGTCAGCTTTTTCTTTTGACATAACTACTACTGCTGCACCTGAATCGTTGATTCCTGATGCGTTGCCTGCTGTAACCATACCGCCGTCAGGCTTGAATGCCGGTTTTAATTTAGCCATCTTGTCTATAGTCATTCCGAACTTAGGGTATTCGTCTGTATCAAATACGATAGGATCTCCCTTTCTCTGCGGAATAGTAACAGGTACGATTTCGTCCTTGAATCTTCCTGATTTTACTGCTGCCTCCGCTTTGTTCTGTGACTCTAATGAGAACTGGTCAAGTTCTTCTCTTGTAAGTCCCCACTGCTCTGCAACGTTTTCGGCTGTGATACCCATATGATAATTGTTGAATGCGTCAATAAGACCGTCATTTGTCATCATATCGATAAGCTTAGTGTTGTTCATTCTTGCTCCCCATCTTGCTGATGGAATAGCGTATGCTGTCGCTGACATATTCTCAGCTCCGCCTGCAACGATTATTTCAGCATCTCCTGCCTTGATCATCTGTGCTGCCATACTTACAGCTCTGAGACCTGATCCGCAAACCTTGTTGATAGTCATGCAAGGGATTTCAACAGGAAGTCCTGCGTCTAAGGACATCTGTCTTGCAACGTTCTGTCCTAATCCACCCTGAAGAACACATCCCATAAGCACTTCGTCAACCATTTCAGGTTTAACGCCTGCTCTGTTTAAGGCTTCCTTAATTACTATTGAGCCCAGAGTTCTTGCAGGAACGTTTTTAAGGCTTCCTCCAAAGCTTCCAAGCGGAGTTCTTGCTGCACCAGCGATAACAACTTCTCTCATTATGTGTAACCTCCTAAAAATATTATAAAATTATTATTAATAACTTTGGTATAGCTATATAATAACACAAAAAACGATGAGTGCAATATATTTATAAATATATTGTTAAAAAAATCACAATTTTTTAATTCCTACAGTATTTTGTTGCGTTTCTGTTGGCATTTATTTTGACTATTTTGCTCTGAAAGTCCCTATATACTTCTCAAGCAGCTTGACAGGCTTGTATGAAAGCTTGGCCTTCCTGAGGTTTTCGATACCCATATCCTCTTCCCTGTTGATAAATTCTATGTCCTCAGGCAAAGCTCTGCAGAATTCATTGCATATCATGGGATAAAGACCTCTGTAATCGGTATTGGCTTTTTCGAGGTGCTGCGTAAGCATATTGCCTCCCAGTCTGCCGCCTGCCGTCAGAGCCTGCACTCTGCCGTCAATCCTTATGACGCCGCCGTAGTAGCCGCAGGCTTCAAAGTTCTCGAACACATCTCTCATTGCAGCCTCTTCATTTTTGAGAAGCTCCATTTCATGCTCCGGAATCTCTTTGCGGCTGTTAAAAAACTTTACAAACTCCATAAGCTCATCTGCCATAGCCGAATTTATAGGCTCGTACTCGTATTCGTAGTTTTTTTTGAAGGAATTCACGTAGTTCTTTTTGGCGTGATATTTCTTGCCTCTGAGCTCCACCAGATCCTCTCTCCTGTATATATAGTCAAAGTTGGGTCTGTCCTCTGCAAACTCAATTTCGGGCGCCGCATCGCATATAAGCTGTGTCATATGTTCCGGCACAAGTCTGAGATTAAATACAGCTCCCTTAGACTCGAAAATTCTCTTGGCTTCGAGGATTGTATCTCTGAGCAGCGATTTGTCGTAGCTGCCTGTTTTAGTCAGCGGCGGGAACATAAAGTTGAGCTTCTGATCAAGTTCAAGGTGACTGATTCCCGATATGCACATATACTCGCCTATAATCTCAAAGCTGAACTCATTGATGTCTCTCCACATATAAAGCGCCGAGAATGACAGGCCCGATGTTTCGTATTCGTATCCGTTAAGATATTCCTCCAGCAATGCCCTGTTCTCAATTGTTATTTTATTATCAAAGATATACATTAATCTCCCTCTTTCCCCTGAAATTTATTTCACTATTTTGGATATAGCCTTAAATTCCGGAGCTTTGGCATTGTCTAAAATCTCATAAAGAATCGATTCATAGGTTGTCAGAACGCAGCCTGCCTGCTCCATTCTTCTCAGTGCTGTTTCATAGTCAAGAGCTTTTCTTGATGCTATGCAGTCAACAGGCACGAATACATTATGCCCCAACGCCTTAATGGCAAGAGCGCTCTGCTGCAGACAGATATGAGCTTCAACGCCGCATATGACTATGTTCTGTTTTTTGACTTCATTGAATCTGTTTACAAATTCCTCACAGCCCATTACACAGAATGAACTTTTGTCTATAGGTTCAAACTCTCCCAGCGCCTCTGCTATTGCAGGCGCAGTACCTCCAAGACCTTTGGAATACTGGGTTGTGACAAGTTTAGGTATGCCAAATTCGTTCATACCGTTAAAGAATCTGATAACTGTTTCTTCAAGCTCTGCCGACCTGTTCATTGCAGGCATGAGTTTGCCCTGCAGGTCAATTACCACCAGAAGTGTGTTTTCTCTGTTTAACATCTATATTAACCTCCATTTTTTTATTTCCTCAATCATATCTTTTGCTGTCAGGTTGTGCATCAGCGGAGTTATGGAAGCATACCCCTCATCAACCGCAACCACATCCGCGTTTTCGTCTTCCATATCGTATTTAATCGGATCGCCGCCGTATCTGTAGCACAGATCTATATTGTCCGCATTGTGCTCCTGTCCTGACTCAAGCACAAACCACGGCTCATAATCTCTTTTGCCTATTGTTGTAATTCTGGTGCCTTTGATTTCGTCCGCAGGAAGATCCGGCACATTGACATTTAGAACTGTGCCCGGAAGAAGTCTGCCGCAGGCATTCTGCGCGCATCTTACCGCCAGCATACAGGCATAATCAAAATGAACCGCGCTGTGGCTGTTAACCGAAACCGCTACAGACGGTTTGCCGCATACACTGCCCTCAATGGCTGCAGCCACGGTTCCCGAATACAGTGTATCCGTACCCATGTTGCCTCCCAGATTGATGCCTGAGAAAACCATATCTGTTTCTATGCCTATGTCCGCAAGCACCTTGAGTCCCAGCTTGACACAGTCGGCAGGCGTACCTGTCACTTCAAGAGCCAGCGCCGCATTGTCAAATTCTGTTTTTGTGACCCTGATCGGATCTCTGAATGATATGCTGTGGCTTGCCGCGCTTCTCTGCTGATTGGGCGCAGCCACATAAACCTCCGCAACCTCGGAAAGCGCCCTGACAAGCTCATGTATTCCGACTGCGTTTATTCCGTCATCGTTTGATACCAGTATTTTCATCGGTTTCTCCTCTGTGTTTTGCAACTGCTTCTTCAACGTCTTTTTTTACTTCTTCCATAATGGCCGGCATCGTATGGTTTCTGTCGGTTATAACGATGTAGATATATGCAAGCGCTATAACGCATAGCCCTGTGGCTTCAACATAAAGCTGTCTTGATAAAAGCACGGCCGCAGTGCCCATTATGGCGCAGATTCCGTACATGCACAGAACGCTTCTTCTCTGTCCCATGCCGCTTTTGAGGAATCTGTGGTGTATATGCTCCTTGTCAGCCTCCATTATAGGCTTATGTCTTATGAGTCTTCTTAAAATGGCATATGCCGTATCAAATACGGGCAGCCCCAGCACCAGCAGCGGAATTACAAGAGCAACAACAGTTGCGCTCTTGACAAGTCCCATTATTGAGATTGCCGCTATCATAAATCCGAGGAACTGCGAGCCGCAGTCTCCCATAAATGTCTTTGCCGGATAGAAGTTAAACGGCAGAAATCCGAGCGCACCGCCTGCAACTGCCAGCATAGGCAGGCACTGGTGATAGGTGCCGTGTATATATGCAACATACGCGATACAGCATGACGCTATTGCAACAACTCCCGCCGCAAGACCGTCCATTCCGTCTATAAGGTTTACGGCGTTGGTGATTCCCACAAGCCATATCACTGTTATTATGCAGGCTGCTATCTCAGGCACAAACTGCTTGTCCATCGAAAACAGGTATCTCATAAACTCGATTTTGGTGCCAAAGCCGTATACTACGGCAGCAGCCGCTATCTGTCCCATGAGCTTGACTATCGGCGGCAGATTTTTGAGATCGTCTATAAGTCCCAGTATGAAAATTATCGCACCGCCTGCCAGTATGCCTGTAAGCTGCATATTGCCTCTTGCAAGTATAAGACCTATCGAAAGCGTAACACCGATAAATATAGCTATACCGCCTACTCTTGGCACAGGTCTTGTGTGAATCCGTCTGTTGTCTTTTGGTATGTCCACTCCGCCGATTCTGGGAGCAAGCCATATTGCTGCCGGTGTTAATATTGCCGTAGCAATCAGAGCCGTTAAAAAAACTGACCAGAAAATCATCTTATTCTCCTTAATTTATCTCTAAGCTCTTGTGCATCGGTTATCTGGTTTATTTCTCTCCTCATAGCCGCCGCTCCCGGCATACCTTTGAGGTACCAGCCTATATGTTTGCGCATTTCTCTGACTGCCGCATATTCGCCTTTGAGCTGCAGCAGGTCGCAGAAATGTTTTTCGATTGTTTCGCGTTTCTGTGGCGCATCAGGCGCTTTCGGAGGCTCCGAGCCTTCCCACAGGGCTTTTGCTTCCGCAAATATCCATGGGTTTCCCAGCGCGCCTCTTGCTATCATAACAAAATCGCATCCTGTCTGCTCCATCATATCAATAGCATCACGCCCTGAAAACACATCTCCGTTGCCTATTACGGGAATATCCACCGCCTGTTTGACCTCCCGGATTATATCCCAGTCGGCTCTGCCTGTGTAATACTGCTCTCTGGTCCTGCCATGAACCGCAACAGCCGCTGCTCCCGCCTGCTCAAGAATTCCGGCAGTCTCCACCGCATTGACGGAAGAATCGTCCCAGCCCATTCGTATTTTTGCCGTAACGGGTTTGTCCGTCTCTTTTGTCATGGCTTCTATTATTCTGCCTGCAAGCTCAGGGGTTTTGAGCAGCGCAGAGCCCTCTCCGTTTCTGACTACTTTGGGAACGGGGCAGCCCATATTAACATCGAGTATGACGTTTGGGCGTTCTTCGAGCTTTGCGGCGGCAAAGCTCATAATTTCAGGCTCGCTTCCGAAAAGCTGCAGGGCGACAGGACCTTCGTCCTCATACATAAACAGGAGTCTTTCGGTGTTTTTGTCACCGTACCAAAGACCCTTGGCGCTTATCATTTCGGAGTATGCCAGAGCGGCTCCCTGATTTTTGCATATACGGCGCATGGGGGCGTCGGTGATGCCTGCCAGCGGCGCCAGCAAAAACGGGCTCTCCAGATTTATATTGCCTATTTTTAGAGTCATTATCTCCGTCTTCCGTTTTCTCTTTTGTTTTTTCTGTATATTATCTCAAGGCCCTCAAGCGTAAGCATTTTGTCAACATGGTCTATGCAGCTGCTTTCTTTGTCTATGAGGGTTGCAAGTCCGCCTGTGGCTATTACAAGGGGCTCTTTGCCGGACTTGGTACATTCCCTGAGCTCCTCTTTCATTTTTCTTACCACGAAGTCAACCATACCCACATGGCCGTATACAAGACCGGACTGCATACTCTGTATTGTGTTTCTGCATATGGTATGCCCCGGCTCCTCAAGCTCTACCTTGGGCAGCTTTGCTGTTTTTTCAAAAAGTGCCTCTGAGGATATTTTGAGTCCCGGAGCTATGGTGCCTCCGAGGTACTCCTGATTTTCGGATATGGCGCAGAAGGTTGTCGCCGTACCGAAATCTATGACTACAAGCGGTCCGCCGTATTTTGAATATGCGGCAACCGCGTTTACGATTCTGTCCGCTCCCACCTGTTTGGGGTTGTCGTATTTAATAATGAGCCCTGTTCTGACACCGGGTTCTATTACTATTGCTCTCTTGTTGAAATATTTTGATGAAAGATGCTGCAGTGTGAACAGCATTGACGGAACAACCGTTGAGATTATAACGTCCTTGACCTGATTTACCTCCAGTCCCTCATAGGAAAATAGCTGGTTGATAATCATACCGTATTCATCTGCGCTTTTGTTGTTGTCGGTTTCAAGCCTCCAGTTCTGTATAAGCCTGCCGTCCTTAAAAACTCCTAGTACAATATTACTGTTGCCTACATCAAATGCCAGTAGCATGGCTGTTTCTCCTTTGCTCTGTTTATTAGTTTGGCTGCAAAAGTGCAAACCACTGTTTATTATACCCAAAAACAGTCGATAAGTCAAAAAAAATGGTCAAAAAAAATATACCCCTGCGGGCTGTAATGTGTTTGAAATTCCGCATTAAAATGATATACTGAATATATC
>CAVDMD010000120.1:0-6701 GCA_963609975.1 bacterium
TTCAAGGTATGCTTAAGGGAATAACAGTAGAAGACTACGGCAGGGTTATGAAGAAAGAAGGCCTTGAAGAAGGTAGAACCGAGGGCTTTGCAGAAGGCGAGAAAATCGGTGAGGCACGCGGCCGTAGTGAAGGCCTTGAACAAGGCAGAACTGAAGGCCTCGAACAGGGTAGAACTGAGGGCGAGGCTTCCGGCAGAGCAGCAGAGAAGATTGAGATGGCGAAAGCTATGAGGAATGAGGGCATTGATATAAATACTATAGTCAAGGTTTCCGGATTGTCTAAAGAGGAGATAGAGAAGCTATAATCGATCCATTTAGGGATTTTTAAGTTGATATTGTTTAATACAGACAGCTCATTGACAGCAAATATCGCTGGTTGGTGAGCTGTCTGTTATTTCAGACCTGTTCATAATCCGCACAGGCAGCCCTGAGAGGTTTGCAGTACAGCCTTTTTATCACCTTAATCAGTAAAAAACAACATAAAAAGGCAGTTATCCTCTGAAAAACACAAAAAACTATAATAAAATCACAAAAAAATGGTTGACTTTTTGTGTCCGATAAATAATAATTATAGATGTCAAATGAAATTACGAGGAGGAAAAAGCATGAAGATGACGGGCGCAGAGATGGCGGTAGAGATATTACTTGAGCATGATGTAGACACTATTTTCGGCTATCCCGGCGGAGCGGCGCTGTTTATATATGATGCGCTGTACAAGTACAGAGATAAGATCAGACACGTACTTACAGCTCATGAACAGGGAGCGGCACACGCAGCTGACGGATATGCCAGATCAACGGGGAAAACCGGTGTCGTCCTTGCTACAAGCGGACCGGGAGCAACCAATCTGGTTACGGGAATAGCAACAGCATATATGGACAGCATTCCCATGGTCATTATTACCGCAAATGTTGCAAACAGCCTGATAGGCAGAGATGCGTTTCAGGAAACCTGCATAACAGGTATTACATTCCCTGTTACAAAGCACAGCTATTTTGTAAACAAGACAGATGAGCTGGCGGATGCCCTCAGAAATGCTTTCAGAATAGCAAACGAGGGCAGGAAGGGACCTGTTCTTGTGGATATAACCAAAGACGTTACCGGCGCGACGGTAGATTACAGGCCGGCACCTAACCTTGAACTCAAAAAAACTGTATCGGAGAATCTTGACAAAAAAATCGCTTCGTTTGCAGGACATATAAACAAGGCCAAAAGACCTGTGCTTTATCTGGGAGGCGGAGTTATTGCATCTGAGGCTTCTGAGGAGGTTAAGCACCTTATGGCTAAAGCCGATATTCCGGCAGTAAACTCCATGATGGCGGCCGGAGCTGTTCCGGTTACCGATGAGAGGGCATTCGGTATGCTTGGAATGCATGGTTCATATGCGGCCAACAAATGTATCGCAGAGGCGGATCTGGTGCTTGCAGTAGGCACAAGATTCAGCGACAGAGTTGCCCTGAACCCGAAGAAATTCGCATCAAAGGCAAAAATACTTCAGATTGATATAGATAAGAGTGAGGTCGGCAAAAACGTTGCAGTAAATGAAGCCATAGTAGGTGACTGCAAGGACGTGCTGGAGGAGCTTATACCCGAGCTGCAGAGTGCAGACCACTCGGAATGGATAGCGCAGATCAGAGAATGGAACAGGCAGCATCCGATGAGGATTGCAGGCTATGATGATGTACTGAATCCGCAGCAGATAATCGAAACGGTATGCAGCAAAGCCGGCGACGATGCCATATATGTTACGGATGTAGGTCAGCATCAGATGTGGTCGGCGCAGTACATAAACCACCAGAAGCCGAGACATTTCCTTACAAGCGGCGGCCTTGGCACCATGGGATACGGATACGGGGCGGCCATAGGCGCGCAGTTTGGAAATCCGGACAGCAGGGTTATTCACTTCACAGGCGACGGTTCGTTCCATATGAATCTGAACGAAGGCTGCACTGCAGTGTCAAACAATCTGCCGATTATAACGGTGATAATGAACAACAGAGTGCTGGGCATGGTATACCAGTGGCAGACAGACTTTTATGACGGCAGATATTCTCAGACAGTGCCTGAGAGAAAAACAGACTTTGTAAAGCTGATTGAGGCTTTTGGCGGCACAGGATTCAGGGCTGAAACCTATGATGAATTTGTTCAGGCTCTTGACAGAGCGTTTGAGATTAAAGGTCCTGTGTGGATTGACTGCAGCATCGTGCAGAACGAAAAAGTGCTTCCGATGATACCTAACGGGATGACCGTTGATGATTCTATATTTGAATAGAAAGAGAGGAGATGTATATGAAAAGAGAAGTAGTCAGCATATATGTTGATAACAAGCCAAATGTCCTTTCGCGGGTCGTAAGTCTTTACGGCAGAAGAGGATTCAGCATCGATTCGCTTACGGTATCTGCAACCAACAACCCTGATGTATCGCGAATAACCATTGTGTTTACGGGAGATACGATTACGGTTCAGCAGATAGTGACGCAGACCGAAAAGCTGGAGGTTGTCAGAAGCATCAAGCTCCTCAACAAAAAAGAAAGCTTTTTCAGAGAGCTTCTGATGATCAAGATAAACGCAGGCAGCGGTCAGCGCAGTGAGATCAAAGAAATCGTCGATATATACAGAGCCAAAATTATAAATCTCACCAAGGAAACAATGGTTTTAGAGATAACGGGAAGCCCCGAAAAACTGGACGGATTCCTTGAGATGCTCTCAGATTATGATATAACAGATATATGCAGAACCGGTATTACCGGTATCGAAAAATAAATACAAAGAAAAGGAGACTAAAACAATGATAAACAAGTATTATGACATGGACTGTAATTTCGGAATGTTAGACGGCAAAACAATAGCAGTTATAGGCTTTGGAAGCCAGGGCCACGCTCATGCGATGAACCTTGCCGAAAGCGGAGCAGACGTGGTTGTAGGATTAAGACCCGGCTCATCTCATGTAGCCAAGGCAGAAGCTGCAGGACTTAAAGTTATGGATATCGAAGCTGCAGCAGAGGCCGGCGATGTGGTAATGATGCTGGTTCCCGATGAACTTGCTGCCAAAATATACAACGAGCAGATTGCAAAGCATATGAAAGAAGGCGACGTGCTTGCATTTGCACACGGCTTTAATATTCACTACAAACAGATTCAGCCGGCTGACTATCTTGACGTAATTATGATTGCTCCTAAAGGTCCGGGACATACGGTAAGAAGCCAGTATGTTGAGGGCAAGGGCGTTCCGAGTCTGATTGCTGTTTATCAGGATGCTTCAGGCAAGGCCAAAGACTATGCGCTGGCATATGCATCAGGCATCGGCGCAGGCAGAGCAGGCATACTTGAAACAACATTCAAGGAAGAAACAGAAACAGATCTGTTCGGCGAACAGGCTGTACTTTGCGGTGGTGTTACAGAGCTTATGAAGGCAGGCTTTGACACGCTGGTTGAAGCAGGATATGCTCCTGAAATGGCGTACTTTGAATGTATACACGAAATGAAACTGATTGTTGACCTTATCAATGAGGGCGGCTTTGACAAGATGAGATACTCCATCTCAAATACAGCGGAATACGGTGACTACAGAACAGGCAGACGCCTTATAACCGAAGAGACAAGAAAAGAAATGAAGCAGGTGCTTACCGAAATTCAGGACGGAACATTTGCAAGCGAATTTATCCAGGAATTCAATGCAGGCGGCAAGGCAAGATTCCTTGCAACCAGAAGAATGGAAGCAGACCATCTGCTCTGCAAAGTGGGCGCAGAATTAAGGAAAATGATGAGCTGGCTCAAAAAATAAGGAGAACAAAATGACTTTAAGAAGCAGACAGGTCACAGAGGGCGTTGAAAAAGCCCCTATGAGAAGCCTATTCTATGCGATGGGCTACACCAGAGAAGAACTGGAAAAACCTCTGGTTGCAGTGGTTTCGGCGCACAGTGAGATAGTGCCGGGACATATGCACCTTGACAAGATTACAGAGGCGGTCAAGGCAGGCGTGAGGATGGCCGGAGGCACACCTGTAATGGTGCCTGCCATCGGAGTATGTGACGGTATAGCTATGGGGCATATCGGAATGAAATACTCGCTTGCAAGCCGCGAGCTCATAGCAGACAGCGTGGAGACAATGATTATGGCTCATGCATTTGACGGAGCTGTGCTTGTTCCAAACTGTGACAAAATCGTTCCGGGTATGGTTATGGCGGCCGTAAGAATGAATATCCCTGCGGTTGTATGCTCCGGAGGTCCTATGATGTCCGGACTTGTGGACGGTGTTGAAACCAGCCTTTCAAAAATGTTTGAGGCGGTGGGCGCCAGAAAAGCAGGCCTTATAGATGATGAGGGACTTCTGGAATATGAACAGAACGTATGTCCGGGCTGCGGTTCGTGTTCGGGAATGTATACCGCAAACAGCATGAACTGTCTGTGTGAAGCCATAGGAATTGCGCTTCCGGGAAACGGCAGCATACCGGCTGTTGCAAGCAGAAGAATCATGCTTGCAAAGCATGCGGGCATGGCTGTTATGAACCTTATCGAAAACGACATCAGAGCAAGAGATATTATCACTGAAAAATCAGTAAGAAACGCTATTGCCTGTGATATGGCGCTGGGATGCTCGTCAAACAGCGTGCTTCACCTGCTGGCCATAGCCAACGAGGCAGGTCTTGATATTGACCTCAATGTGTTCAACGAGATAAGCAGCGTTACGCCTAACCTGTGCCATCTGGCGCCGGCAGGGGGAACTCATATGCACGACCTTAACAACGGCGGCGGAGTTCCTGCAGTAATGGCTCAGCTGGCCTCAAAAGGCCTGATTGATACGGAGCTTCTGACGGTAACAGGCAAGACAGTGGGCGAGAATATCGCAGGTGCAAAGATACTGAACACAGATGCCATCAGACCTGCAGACAATCCGTACAGCGAAACAGGCGGAATTGCAATTCTGTGGGGCAATATCGCAAAAGACGGCTGCGTGGTCAAGAGAAGCGCGGTGGCACCGGAGATGCTGGTGCATTCGGGACCTGCCAGAGTCTTTGACAGCGAAGAAGATGCAATAGCAGCAATCTATGCGGGTGACATCAGAGACGGACAGGTTGTCGTAATCAGATACGAGGGTCCTAAAGGCGGTCCTGGCATGAGAGAGATGCTAAACCCTACAAGCGCACTTGCAGGCATGGGTCTTGACAAGACGGTGGCGCTTGTAACCGACGGCAGATTCAGCGGTGCCAGCAGAGGCGCATCAATAGGGCACGTGAGTCCTGAGGCTGCTGACGGAGGCCTTATAGGGCTTGTGCAGGAAGGCGATATCATAGATATTGACATACCTTCATATTCGATAAATGTGAGAGTTTCAGATGAAGAATTTGAAGCAAGAAAAAAATTTTATGTAAAACCTGAGCCTAAAGTAAAAGGCGGGTGGCTTGAGAGATATTCAAGACTTGTATCATCTGCCAATACAGGCGCAGTTCTGAAATAAAAAGAAAAGAGGACAGAGAGATGAGCAATAAATTTAGCATAGAGTTAACCGGAAATCCAAAGCAGAAACCGGATCCGGACAACCTGAAATTCGGTACGGTTTTTACAGATCATATGTTTGTTATGGATTATGACCCCGAAAACGGCTGGCATGACGGCAGAATAGTTCCTTATGCTCCTATAGCGCTTGATCCTGCAAGTTCGGTATTTCATTACGGACAGGAAATGTTTGAGGGACTCAAGGCCTACAAGACCAGGGAAGGCAGGGTTCAGCTTTTCAGACCTGATATGAATGCAAAGAGAACCAACAATACCAACAGGAGAATGTGCATACCGCAGATTGATGAGGAACTTTATATCGATGCAATCAAGGCTCTTGTTGCAGTAGATAAAGACTGGATACCTCAGAAACCGGATACAGCATTATATATCAGACCGTTTATTATTGCGACAGACAAATTCCTTGGAGTATCCGCTTCAAGCAACTACAAGTTTATGATTATATTAAGTCCTGTAGGACCATACTACGAAAGCGGACTTGCACCTACCAAGATTTATGTAGAAAACGATTTCGTAAGGTCGGCGCCGGGTGGTACAGGCTATGCCAAGATAGGAGGCAACTATGCGGCTGCTATGATAGCCGAACAGAAAGCTCACGATATGGGATATGACCAGGTATTGTGGCTGGATGCCAAAGAGGGCAAATACGTTGAGGAAATCGGCACATCAAATGCGTTCTTCAAAATTGGCGGAGAGCTTTATACGGCTCCGCTTGTAGGGACCATTCTGCCGGGTATCACAAGAGATTCCATGATAAAGGTAATGAAGGACTGGGGCTACAAGGTAAATGAAGTGAGGTTTACCATAGAAGATGTATTCAAGGCATCGGAAGAGGGCAGACTTGAAGAGGTGTTTGCAACAGGCACAGCTGCCGTAATATCACCGGTAGGTGAGCTTTTCTGGGATGACAGACATATTGTTATAAACAACAATGAAATCGGAGAGCTGTCACAGAAACTCTATGATGAGCTTTACGGCATCCAGACAGGAGAGATAGCAGATACAAGAGGTTGGATTGTTCCTGTGGAATAAGCAGATATTTGAAAAAGCTGTCGCCGGTGCGGCGGCTTTTTAATGCGGCGGCAGAGAGGCTTTAGAGCTTCCCTGCCGCTGTAATCTTATTTCTTAATATCCGCAGCTGCAGCCGTTTGTGCCGTTAAACTGGAAGCAGCAGCCTTCGTC
>CAVDMD010000121.1:0-6620 GCA_963609975.1 bacterium
TCGTCAGCAAATCGCTTTCGCTCTTTGGACGAAAAGGCACGTGCTGAAGCACTGCACTCCTGACAGGGGACTTGCCGGCAGCTCATGCTTTGCTGGGTCAAGTCTCCCAGATTGTCAGACGCATATATGACTCAGGATGGAGAATTCTCTTTACAATTAACCATTCGTATATATAATATTAATATAGGCGCAGGCAGTGAACTTCTTGAAAAATGCCCTACTTTGAAGCAGTATAGTATGTTTGTCGAGAAGGTCAGAGGATACAGCAAAAACAAATAAACTTTTACCGAAAGAGATATGGTTGAAATAATGGACAGCTGTATTAAGGAAGGAATACTGCCGGATTTTCTGAGTAAGCATGGCAGGGAGGCGGTAGGAATGATGTTCAGGGAACTGATACAGGAAGAAGCAATGGAGATGTCCAGACAGGACGGATATGTGCTTGGTGTTGAGAAAGGCATCGAAGAAGGCAGAACTGAGGGTCTCGAACAGGGTAGTTTTAAGCAGTCGGTTTATGGCATAATGCTGTTCTCACCGAGGGATAACTGCACATCAGCAGCAAAACGGGTGGGGTTTTCCGATGACAAACTTGATAAAATAGAGTGCGGCACTTGCGGCTGTTGTATTTATGAAGATGGCTTATGGAGTTGGAAATTCTGATTGAACCCGTGTGATAACTCCATGCAAAAAGATATTAGCTCTTGCATTGATTGCGGTGCCGATGAGCAGAGATCTGCAGGACGCCTTCCAATGCAGACGAAAGCCGCAAAAATAAAAATCGAAAGGAACTTTGTATGCGCAGGTTTGCCATGCATAGATATCAAACCAGACAATGACGAAATATGAATTGAACCTGACAAATATTGATGAAGCAAGTAAAACCGTTACCGGTTTTCTTTCAGACGAAAAGGTTGCTTCCGGAGAGGTACAGCGAATACGCCTTTCCGTAGAGGAAATACTGTTAAAATATCTGCATTCTGTGAGTAACGGTACGAACTTTGAGCTCGTTACGGCGAAGCGCTTTCGCACACTGAAAATTGAAATTGCGATAGCCGGAGACAGTATAGATCCGTTTGCCGGCGATGACAGCGGTGCTATTCTGAACAACCTTCTTTCGAATCTCGGACTTGCTCCAACCTGGAGATACAAAAACGGCAGGAATATCATAACCTTTACCGCCAAAAAACAGAAAAAAATGTCGCAGATACTGCAGCTTGGAATTGCTATTATTTCTGCGGCTGTTTTTGGCGGTCTGTGCTGTCTGCTGCCGGATCGGGCATCAGATTTTATCGCTGACGATCTGGTAGCTCCTGTATTCAATACATTTATGGGACTCTTATCTGCAATCGCAGGCCCAATCATATTCCTGTCGGTGGTTTGGGGAATTTGCGGTATAGGCGATATGGTTACCTTTGGCAAAATCGGGAAGAAAATGATTGGGCGTTTTCTTCTTGTCTCAACCATTGTCGGCGCGGCAATGACGCTTCTTTTTTCTTTGATGTTCAAAACATCTGCAGCCGGCGGAGCTGCTTTCGAGTTCTCAGGACTGTACGAAATGATACTTGATATCGTTCCGGGCAACTTTTTCGCGCCGTTTGTCGAAGGAAATTCTCTGCAGATTATTTTTATTGCGGTTATCATAGGTATTACGATGCTGTTTCTAGGCAACCGGATACCGGTTATGATTAACGTCATCGATCAGTTAAACATAGTGATGCAGACCATTATGAGTGCAGTAAACTCTTTTATTCCGTTTTTTGTATTCGGCAGCATTTTTAATATGATCGTAGGAGGTAATCTCGCTTCCGTTGCAAAATCCTACAAGCTGATACTTGTGATGCTTCTTGGCGATCTGATTCTGATGGCTGTGTACCTGCTTCTCGTTTCAGTCAGAAAAAAAGTGACGCCGGTGGTGCTGCTCAAAAAACTGATGCCGACCTATATTATCGGTCTTACTACCGCATCGGCTGTTGCGGCATATCCGACCAATATTTCGACCTGCGAAAACAGGCTCGGTGTTGATAAAAAACTTATTGATATCGGAATACCGCTCGGTCAGGTAATATTTATGCCGGGTGCAATCATTCTGTTTGTTGCCGCCGCATTCGGTATGGCAGAAACCTACAGCATTGCCATCACGCCGATCTGGATGCTTACGGTATTTATTATCAGCGTTATTTTGGCAATCGCAGCGCCGCCCGTTCCCGGAGCTGCGCTGACGTGCTATACAATTTTGTTTATGCAGCTTGGTATTCCTGCAGAAGCGATTGCCGTAGTCATTGCTCTGAATGTTATTCTTGAATTTGTGGCAACGGCTGTGAATCTGTTTTGCCTGCAGACCGAGCTCGTGGAGCTTTCCGGATCGCTGCATACGCTTAAAACCGACGTGCTGCGCAGCAAAGCAGTATAAAACAGACCCTCAATTTGCTTTTTATACTGTCTGTAAACAGTATATGCAGGCTGCCTCTTTGTGCTGCGAAGTCGATTTCTTTCCGGTACAGCTTTCCCGCATAAACATCATAGCCTCGGCGAAGCAGTTCAATACATACCATGTTTTCGTAAACTCTGCCGTAATCCATGTTCCTGCTGCCGGGAATCGCATATCGGATACCGATGTCACAGAGATAAAATTTTTCAGACCGGTAGTGATCTTCCACATAAGTATGCAGCCCGTGGTATTCTTTAATTTCTTCATATGCCAGAACCATAAAATCCATAAAGATGATATTGATATTTTCAAAATGAGTTTTCAGATACTCAATATATGCCTGCATCAATTTTGATTTGCCGGAACGACGAATGCCTGTGATAATCTTAATGTCATGAGTTCCATTTAATTCGATGATTCTGTTAAGTTTTTTTTCTCGTAATGGTTTTCATAGTCTCCCCGTTTTCAGAAATTGATTTTTTTATTTTTTGAAACCAGGAAAAATATCGCCTGCCTGATTCCTGCAGAGAAGTTCTGCAGTATTAGGCTGCCGGGCAATTATACAGAAAAAATGAAGAAATTTGCCGGTAAATCCGTTAACAGCAGTTTATATACTTTTTAGCTATTTGTTTTTTGTGTGAAAAAACCGAGATAAGGTAATTTCTGTAGTGAAACCGGCAAAAAATATGATATAATCAACAGTTAGTATCGGTATGCAAGTAAAGGAGAATATATGCTTTTCAAAAATATAACTGTTATAGATGAGAATTTTGATGCCCGAAGCAATATGTATGTAGGTGTCAGAGATAAATATATCGAATATGTTTCGGATGTTATGCCTGATGCGGATTACGGTGATGTTTATGACGGCGCCGGCAAAGTTATGCTTCCGGGCTTTGTCAATTCTCACAGCCACAGCGCAATGAGCCTGATGAGAGGCTATGGTGAGAACATGGCTCTTTCCGACTGGCTCAACAAAAAAATATTTCCGTTTGAAGATAAGCTTTCGGGCGAGGCCGTATACTGGGCAAGCCTGCTTGCAATGGCTGAGTCTGTGAGATTCGGTATAGTGTCAAGCACCGATATGTACTACTTCTGCGATCAGGTTGCAGAGGCTGTAATTGAGGCGGGAGCCAAAGCAAATATATCAAGATCCATAACGCATTTCAGTGATGAGGATTTGTGGGGAACCGACAGATTTATCGAAGCGGTTACCTTTTACAAAGACTATAACGGCGCGGCGGACGGCAGAATCAAAGCGGATATGAGCATTCATGCCGAGTATACGACAACACCTGCAGCCGTTGCGCAGCTTGCCGAATATACCAGGGAGATAGGCGCCAATATGCATATTCATCTTTCGGAGACCAAAACCGAGCATGAGGAATGCAGGCAAAGACATAACGGCATGACCCCGGCACAGTATTTCAACAGTCTCGGAGCATTTGAAACTCCTTGTGTCGCGGCGCACTGCGTATGGATAGAGGGAGAGGATTACGATATTCTCAAAGACAAGGGAGTTACGGTCGCAGTAAATCCTGTGAGCAATCTGAAACTGGCAAGCGGAGTCTGCGATGTTGCAAAACTTCTTGACAAAGGTATAAATGTTGCGATAGGCACAGACAGCGTGGCAAGCAACAACAGCCTTAATTTCATAGAAGAAATGAAATTTTTTGCCCTTGCAGCCAAAGGCTTTACAGGTAATCCGGCTGTGATTTCTCCAAAAGAGGCGATGAGAGCCGCAACTTTTGCGGGAGCAAAGGCGCAGGGCAGAGCAGATACAGGGCTTATCAGAGAGGGATTCAGGGCGGATATAGTTGTACTGGACACAGATAAACCGTATATGCACCCTGTCCATAACATATTAAATAATATTGTATATTCTGCATCGGGCAGCGACGTTGTGCTCACCATGTGTGACGGCAAAATCCTTTACAGAGATGGAGAATATATGACAATAGACATAGAAAAAACAATCTTTGAAGCACAAAAATGCACAAAAAACATATTATCAGGCTTATAGAGAGGATTTTATGAGTAAAAAATCATTTGTGGGCGGAGCGGTGATACTGGGTGCCGCAGGTGTCATTGTAAAACTGATGGGCGCTGTTTTCAGAATCCCCGTAACCAACTGGCTTGGCGGCGGCATGGCGTACTATCAGGCGGCATACCCGATATACAATATACTGCTTACGCTGGCAACGGCGGGAATCCCTGTTGCAATATCGAGAATGGTTGCGGAGCGAACGGTTGTGGGGGACCACTATGCAGCCAACAATGTATTCAAAGTATCGTTCAGGCTTCTTGGCGGCATAGGCCTTGGGACAGGACTGCTGTGTTTTGTGGGAGCCGGCTGGTATGCGGACAGAATAGGTCTGCCCGAAACAGCCTATGCGCTCAGAGCGCTTATTCCGGCGCTGGTGCTTATCCCTATAATGTCTGCCTACAGAGGATATTTTCAGGGAATGCAGAATATGAACCCGACAGCGGTTTCACAGATTATAGAGCAGGTGTTCAGAGTGGGAGTGGGTCTTGCGCTTACTAAGATACTTCTTGACAGATTTGCCGAAAACCCTGAGTATGCGGCAGCCGGAGCCACATTTGGCGCAAGCGCCGGAGCGATAGGGGGACTTCTTGTAGTATGGCTTATCTATATGGCAAACAGGAAGGTCATTCTCAAAAAAATAGAGAGGGGCAGACTCAAAACCAGAGAAAACTCAGGAGAGATAACCAAAAAAATCCTGATAATAGCGATCCCAATCACACTGGGCGCGTGCATAATGCCGCTTATGAACCTGATTGATGCTTCGATAGTGTCAAACAGACTTCAGGCCATAGGCTACAGCTACAGCGAGGCAAAGAACCTGTTTACGGAGCTTTCGAGCATGGCGGGGACAATAGTCAACTTCCCTCAGATAATAGTGCAGTCAATAGCAATAAGCATGGTGCCTGCAATAAGCATGGCGTTCAGGGAAAAAGACGGAAACGGCCTCAGAAGCAATGTGCAGCTGGGAATGAGGATGGCAAATATACTGAGCTTTCCATGTGCGGCAGGTCTGATAATTTTATCGGAGCCTGTACTGGTGCTCCTTTACAGAAGTCAGTACGACATGGCGATTGATGCGGCGGGAAGTCTTATGATGCTTGCTTTCGGATTTATATTCCTTGCGATAGCGCAGACGCTTACAGGTGCGCTGCAGGGGATAGGCAGGCAGCTTATACCTGTGAGAAACCTCATAATCGGAGCTGTGTTCAAGACAGTAATCACATATATGCTTGTGGGAGTTGAAAGCCTCAATGTTATAGGGGCGGCTATCGGAACCTGCATAGCATATATGATTGCGGCGGTGCTGGATATAATGGCGGTAAAAAAATATACAGGTGTCAGATTTAATATGCTGCAGACCTTCGTCAAACCGATAATAGCCACGCTGGCAATGTCTGTTGTGACAGTTGTTTCATACAACCTGACGGCAAAGGTTGCAGGTAACAGCATAGCGGTTTTAATATCGATAATTCTGTCGGCGGCAGTATATGCCGTAATGCTGTTTGCAACCAGAACCATAACAGCTGAAGAGGCTGCAATGATACCGGGTGGGAACAAACTGGTAAGAATTATGGGCAAATTTATAAAATAGAGAAGCCGCAGTAAAAGCAAATCGTAATTTTTTTAATTTATATTGTCAAATGTGTTGACAAACAGGGGTAAAAATGAGAAAATGGTTTCACGAATTTTGAGATTTCAACGGATAACGCTTTTATCTGATGGAAACAATACAATATAATAATTATGATGATTATATAACACAAGGAGGATTTATTATGAATAAAGCTGAATTAGTTACTGCAGTAGCAGAGAAAACCGGGTTCACAAAGAAAGACGCAGAAATAGCTGTTAACGCTTTCGTAAGCTGTGTAGAAGATGCACTTACTAAGGGCGACAAAGTACAGTTAATCGGATTTGGTACTTTTGAAACCAGAGAAAGAAAAGCAAGACAGGGAAGAAACCCTAGAAAGCCTGGAGAAATCATCAAGATTGCAGCTTCAAAGGCTCCTGTATTCAAAGCCGGCAAGGCCTTAAAAGATTCAGTTAACAAATAAATGATGCTGATCAAGGGTGACAATCGTCACCCTGTTTTTATGACCTAACCCCATTTGCGAAGCAAATGGCTGGTAGGTCAAATACAGAAAT
>CAVDMD010000122.1:0-6603 GCA_963609975.1 bacterium
GAATGTTCAGATCTATTCAGACAAAGACGATGTTTTTTATGGCATCCCTTGCAATATGTCTTATTGTCATAATCGGCTATATGGCATCATTTGCTATGGACTACGCCATAGACAGGACAAAAGAAAGCGATATGCGGGACAAGGTGCTGATGGCAGCAAGCGCTGTCTCACATGAACTTGAATCCGGCCACCGGCTGTCTGCAGATATGCTGACCATAATCGGTGCAGAAAAAATGAACTGCAATATGTTTCTTATAAACAGCAGAGGCTCCACCATCGGAACCGGTGATAGCGAAAATCCATATAATTTCAGATTCACAGGCAAATACAGCATACAGCAGATCTACAAAAACGACAAATACTACATGGCCGCACTGGCGCCTGTAGACGGCACTTCATGGTATGTCTGTGCAGAGGAAGAAAAAGTCGAATATATGCAGACGATAACTAATATCAAGACCATCTTAATTGCAGTCATCGTTATAATCATACTCATACTGTGGCCTCTTGCCAAAAGAATATCCTTTGCGATACAGCATCCTATAAAAACACTGGCAGAAGATGCCAGACGTATTGCAAATGGTGACATAAGCAGAGAAATATCAGTTTCGGAGGATAATGAACTGGCAGATATTGCAGACTCATTTAATATTATGCTGAACAAACTGAAAAATACGATGCAGCAGGTTCTGGATAAATCCGGCGAAGCTGTATCCATGCAGGAGATTATGACATATGTAGACGAAACATACAACAATCTCCCCACCGGTATCATAAGTATCAACAATATCGGCGAGATTACCACATTCAACAAAACAGCTGAAGATCTCACCGATATACGGGCTGAGGAAATCATCGGTATCAATATCGGCAATCCTACACCGCCACAGATAAAAAAACTCATAGCTGAGCTGAGGCGCTGCCTCAGTCGCGGGTCACTTCAGCTTAAAACTATAACGGATATAAGGAATATGGCGGGAGCACGCATACCTGTGGAATACAGTATCAACATTCAGTTCGGTCTCAGGAGCGAAGTCATAGGCGCCATCTGCGTGTTCCGCAAGATTGAGGATATACGCAGTTTTCAGGAAAGTGCCAACAGAGTCAAAACAATGGAAGCTATCGGCGAGATAGCTGCGAGTATGGCGCATGAAATCAAAAATCCTCTGACCAGCATACGCGGCAACACACAGTATCTTGACATGGTGCTGCAGGATAACGGTCTCCATTTTGACGAAGTGGATATAATAATGCACGAAACCGACAGACTCACAACGATGCTTAACAAATTCCTGACATATGCACGGCCCCGTCTCCCTGAGACAGAGAAACTCCACATTGAGGATATCATGGAATATGTCGCCCAGCTCGTGAGCCGTGAAATGGATGATAATATCATCCTGCACCGGAATTTCGGCACAACACCTTCTGTTATGATTGACCGGAAGATGTTTGAATCGCTGTTCATAAATCTGATACTCAATGCTCAGCAGGCTATGCCCGACGGAGGCTCCATAGAGCTTAAAACGGAATTTGACAGGAGCCGCAATATGGTCTGTGCTTCCGTAAGAGACAGCGGCAAAGGCATACCGCCTGACATATCAGAAAAAATATTTGACCCTTTCTTTACCACCAGAGATACAGGAACAGGAATGGGGCTTGCTATTGCACTTAGAATTGTTGAAGCACACAAAGGAATAATAGAGGTCAAAAGCATAGAAGGTGAAATGACGCAGTTCACCATAATGCTTCAGGCGCTCCCCGGAGAAGAGGAGGATGAATAATGACAAAAAACAGGATCCTTATAGTTGACGACGAACAGCATGTCAGGCAGCTTATCGAAAAAGTCCTCGAAAAAGAAGGCTATGAGATTCTTACAGCCTGTAACGGAGAGGAAGGACTGGAAATATTCCAGAATAATAATATCGATCTGATTATAAGCGACATAAAAATGCCTAAAATGAGCGGTATAGAGTTTCTTCATAAAGTCAAGGAGCAGGAACCCGGCGTAGGGTTCATACTGATAACCGCCTTTGCAACTATGGAAACTGCGATAGACGCCATCAAAAGCGGTGCTCAGGATTATGTCACAAAGCCTTTTGATATCAAGGAAATACTCAATGCTGTCAAAAAAATACTGTGTTCTTCAGAACATGAGTCAAACAGTACGGTATACCGGCTCGGCAATCCGGAGGAAACCAAGACCAGCAGCAACAGCCCTGCAATGCAGCAGGTGCTTCAGCTGGCACGCAGGGTCTCCGTTTCCGATTCAACTGTACTGATTCTTGGCGAAACAGGAACAGGCAAGGAAGTCATATCAACAGCCATACACAACTGGAGCCGGCGCAGCGGCAAGCCTATGATAAAAGTCAACTGCGGCGCCATACCCGACAACCTGCTGGAAAGTGAGCTTTTCGGATACGAAAAGGGAGCCTTCACCGGTGCGGCATCATCAAAACCCGGACGATTTGAATTCGCAGACGGCGGCACGATATTTCTGGACGAGATCGGCGACATAGCCCCTCAGCTGCAGGTCAAACTGCTGCGTGTCCTTCAGGAAAAAACCTTTGAACGGCTGGGAGGCATCAGGCCTGTCTCTGTCGACGTGCGTGTTATAGCTGCAACTAACAAAAACCTCAAAGAAGCTGTCCTGAAAGGCGAGTTTCGTGAAGATCTCTATTACAGGCTGAATGTGGTTCCTATAAATCTGCCTCCGCTGAGAGAGCGCAAGGAAGATATAGACAGTCTGGTAAGCACGTTCCTGCGCTCCGCAGCAGGAATATCCGGCGGCACCATAAAAAAAATGAGCCCTGAAGCAATGAAATACCTGATGAATTACAACTGGCCCGGCAACATACGCGAGCTTGAAAACATCATAGAGCGATGTGTAGTGATAACGGAAAGCGATGTGATAGATGCAGACAGCCTGCCTCAGGAGATACTTTCATATGGTCAGCAGGCAACCGTACCGGCCTCCGGCATGAACATCGCGTCAGCCAGCTCTGAACATCTGCTGAACAGTGCGATAGATAACCGCGAAAAAGAAGTAATCATAAAGGCGCTGCAAGATCATGACGGCAACAAAACAAAGACTGCCCTGGCACTGGGCATAAGCAGAAGATCCCTGCACCGCAAGATACAGAAATATGAAATAGCCGAAATCTGAACGACTTCGGCTTTTTAACCGATAAAAGAGAACAGGAGGCTTTCTCGTAACGCTTCCTGTTCTCTTTCAAAGTAAGTTATGTTTAATATATATGTAGAAAGTATGAAACCCTGTCAAAGTCTAAGCAATTTTTTCAGTTTCTTCTTCATCATCAAGGGTGGATTCTTCATTGATTAATGCTTCCACATCAGGTGACCACAGATGTCCAAATGTGGTATCGCCCTTGAAGAAGTCCTTGCCATAGCAGAGGAAACAAGCTATTATGCCAACCGCAAGACCCCATGCGGAACCTTTTATGACAAGCACTCCCGCGATAACGCCTGCGATACCCAGATCCTTGAAGCTCTTAGCCTGCTGCACTCCTACGTACACCGATACAAACCCCTGCACAACCAGTGTCAGTGACAGTGCAACTGACAGGATTGGCTGAACAATAGATACTATAGGCATCATCCAGTAACCTGTAAAGGTTCCGAATCTGAAGCACGCAGCCCCGCCGAACAGAGAACCCATACTCTCCTTGCCTTTTTTGTATCTTTCACATACAACTACCTGCATTGCTGCCCAGAGCGGTCCGCACATTGTTATATCGGGACCTATGATACCCATGATAGTATTTCTTATACCGAATATCAGATGTGCTCTGTTAGGGTTGTAATCGACTTTTTCATCAGGTCTTGTAACATCCGCATCGTGCACCAGTGATTTACTCTGCACAACATCGCCAAACAGAACTATATATATTGCAAGCACTGTAGGGATTGCACTTATGAATTTACCTATGCTCGGCCAGCCTACTGCTCCCCATGGAACCCAGTCAGTCCACAGAGTTTTGAAGTCCGGATGTGAGAAACCCCATTCTATAGTAGGAAATGCTGTTTCACCCACAAGCGGAGCAACAATTATTGCAATAAGTACTGCCGGAAGTATTCCCAGATTTGCAATAGTCTCGAACACTTTGTTCTTCGTGCTGAGTCTCTTGAACCCATTGGAGAACAGCAGATAGAACGCTATTATCAGACATATCGTAGTCGTATAAGGCATGGCTGCGAACTTTGTTTCATCATTGAATATCATGTATACCGCCGATATTCCCGCTCCCAGTATTACGCCGGACTTGATTGCTGCCGGAATCATATTGACAAGCTTGCCTGCGATACCTGTAACACCCAGAATTATGGAGAATACTCCCAGAGTTATTTCAAAAGCACACAGTGCCTGCATACGTGCCTGTCCTTCCGGGAAAGTCAGACAATAGGCAACGAGAAGCGGAATTGCCGGTGTTATCCAGCCCGGTACCACCGGATCTCCCAAAAAGGTATGCCATGTGTATAAGAAGCCATTCAATACAACTATTGCAAGTGCCACTTCAAACGGCATTCCAAGGTTTTCCTGCAATAGCGGGATAGCACCCAGACAGACTGCGCACATCAGAAGACCCTGTATGTAATCTGCGATCTCAAAACGATAATGGATGAAAGGAAAACGTATTTTGAACGGACCTGCTTTGATATAAGGCTGTTCGTGTCCATACGGCATATATTCCTTCATGATGCACCTCCTTAAAATAATATGATTATAATTTCTTTGAAACCTTTTGTTTCTGTCTGCCAATATATAAAGCAAGGCGCGTGCCAACTTATATAGAATTTTCATTAAAACAACACTGTTTTTTTATGCAATCCTCAAAAATACTGATATTTCAGCATGTATTGCAAATGGTTTTTTTAACTCCCTGCAGAGATATCTCCCGATGCCTGACACCTGCACCGGGCGGCCCATGGTGCGCACACCGGGCAGGTGCCTGCCCAGTGAGACATTTCTGTCCCTGTTTGCCTGCACACTGCCTGAAGTAAACGCTGTATCATTGTAATATTTCTTTGAATAGTCATTGCCCATTTTTACAAACTCTATAATCATCTCGTTTTTCAAAGAATATTTGTTTCACCTGATTTTCTTCCTGCCAGCTCAGCCCGGTTTTTCAACACCTGATATATTCCTGCAAAGCAAAAGCGAGCATCCGAGCAGTCCATAAAGAATCGCTCAAACACTCGGAAACTCCTTGATTTCAATCTTTTTCTCGTTATTTGATTCTGTACTACCGTCCAGCATGCCCTGAGACACTGCTATGAATGTCATCGGTATACGGGAATTTATCTGAGATAGCGGCGTTTTCGGGAATTTATCGGACACCATATGCACTGTAGTAACACCGTTTTCGGCTTATTTATCATCTTTTATTTCACCAATGTCCGCTGAAGCCTCGTCCTGCAAATTGCACATTCGGCATCTCTGATATTCTTCGTTTGATTGTTCGTACACTTACGCCTGTCACTTCTGACATCTTTTTAATTGAGACCTTTTCATTGCTTCTTATCATTTGAATCAATCTGTCTTCCAATTTATCCTGCGCATTGCCTTGAGTGCCATCTTGGGTGCCATCTTGGGTGCCAAACTTCAGATTGGGCATTATTGCAAAGAAGTTCGACCTGTCGGAATGAAACGCAGGCTTTTTATCCCCCGTGTAGTTAACCTGAAATTCATAGGCATCTATTATCTTTCCGAAACCACTTCCTTTTCGTTCCATATAGCCAAGGCACTCAAATACATCAGCAAGAAGAGGGTTTCTCCTTATTGAGGGAACTGAAAACAAAGCTCTGTCCTGAATGGCAATACCATCAGCCATTTCTTCCGAGGAATGGCATAGAAAAAGCACCTGCTGTTTCTGACAGATGCCTCGTGGATAAATATTGTGTTTAGGGCAGAAACTATTTTTTGAATAGTTCTGAGTGCGTACCGAGTCGATAGAGCATCAAAACAAGTACGTTATTTTGGATTTCATAAATAAGCAGCCAATCTGATTCAATATGACATTCACGCGTCCCTTTATAATTACCGGTGAGATCGTGATCTCTGTACTTTGCATCCAGCGTTTCGCCATTCGCCAGAATATCAATCACCTCAAACAGCTTATCAAGATCCTTATTTTGCTTTTTGGCAAGTTTCAGATCCTTTTTAAACTGATTGGTAAACTGCACATCGTATTTCATACTTCCAATGCCGCTTTAAGATCAGCAATGCTGGAATATCTCGGTGCAGCAGGATCAGCCATCAGCTTTTTCCCTTCCTCGATAGCTACAGCGGTAGTATCATTAGGCACATCCAGCTTCAAATCAAAAGGAATTCCGCGTTCACGGATAGCAGTTCTAAGGAACATATTAATTGCAGTTGTCATATTGAGACCGAGTTCATTGAATATTTCCTCTGCCTGATCTTTAACAACCTTTTCTGTCCTAATGTTTAAATTAGTCGTTGCCATATACAACACCTCCATTCAACAACAGTATACTCAATAATGTTGCTAATGTCAATACACCGTCATTAAAGCAACTAATACATATTCACTTTTGACAGAAGAACTACACACTCCGTATGCC
>CAVDMD010000123.1:0-6492 GCA_963609975.1 bacterium
AAGAACCGCCGTGTACCGAACGGTACGCACGGTGGTGTGAGAGGTCGGGGGATTAGTCAAATCCCCCTCCTACTCGATTCTCGAATCTGCGCCGCTTTACTTTTGGATGTAAAAAAGCTATAATATGTGGCAGAAAATAAAATTCACCGCAGGAGGGATGTGAGGTTATGATTACATACAGCAGTAAGATAGATGCAAAGACATATAATGAAATGAGAGTGGCGGTAGGCTGGAAACTGCTTGACATAAAACAGGCGCAGGCAGGGATTGACAATTCATCATATGTGATTGCGGCATATGACGGGGACAAAGCCGTAGGTACGGCAAGAGTCATCGGAGACGGCGGATATATGTACCTTATAGCCGATGTGATGGTGCTGCCCGAATACCAGCAAAACGGCATAGGCAGGCATATGCTGACAGAGATCAGCAGATGGTTTGAAGCCATGGGACAGGACGGAAGCTGCATTATGATAAATCTTATGGCTACATCAGGCAACGAAGGGTTTTATGAAAAATTCGGATTTACTGCAAGACCTAACGACACCATGGGCGCAGGCATGGTCAGGTGGCTCAACCCGTAGTTGCGCAGGAATCTACAAGTCTGCTTTTCGGGCAGGCTTTTCTTTTTTTAGAGCCCATCTTGTGACAAACAGGCTGATTATCCCGGCAGCAGGCACCGAAAGTATCATACCGGCGATGCCTGCAAAATATCCGCCTGCGGAAACTGCCGCAAGAACAAACAGAGGTTTAAGACCGGTTGATTTGCCGACTACCCTTGGATATATGAAATTTGAATCAAGCTGCTGCACGGCAAACAGTATTACAACGGCGAGTATGCCTTTCATAATATCCCCCGAAATTATACCGGATATAAATGCAGACGCCATGCCAAACAGCGGTCCGAAATACGGAATCACATTGAAAATGCCTGCGACAAGACCTATAAATACCGCAAAATCAATGCCTGTAACGGTAAGCGCAGCAGCCGAAAGTGCCGCAACCAGCAGGCTGTCAATAAATATGCCCCTGAGAAATCTTGAAACTATACCGTTTATTTCGTGAAGTATATCGACAGTTACGGCGCAGGCTTTTTGAGGCAGGGTTATGTGAAGCAGCTTGCGGCAAAGATGTATGAAAAATTCCCTGTCTGCAATCAGATAAACAGAGGCTATAATTCCGAGAAACACATCGACAAACCATCCTGCAAGCGAGGCGGCGTCAATATTCACAATAATATCCGCGGCCTTTTGGTAAACCCTGCTCCAGCTGTCATAAAGGAAATCTGCAGGCAGAAACTCAGCCCACAGCCTGAGTTTTTCATTAAGCCTGCTTATCACATCATTTATATCTATGGCGCTGAGGCTTCCGGAAACAAGAAAAACAAGACCGAAAACAAGAGCAGAAAAAGCAGCGGCAATCAGCACGAAGGAAATCGCCGTGCCAAGGTATCTTTCTCTTTTGCGAAGCTTTTCATCGGTGATAATATCATCTGAAGATGCAAAATGGATATATGATGAAATCCATTCGGCAAGGGGAGCCAGTATATATGCAAGCACGATTCCTATGATAACGGGAGTCAGAGCCGCAGACAGAGACGATAAAGCTGCAAACAGCGCGGATATGGCTTTCCCTGCGTTCTTTACGGCAAAAAACAGAATATACAAAACCAGAGCATTAAACGATATAAAAAGAGCAGGCCTTATGAAATTTTCATCTCTTATCATTTCCTTTAGTTTTGACATAACAGCAGCCTCCCTATATAATTGTTAGTATGCACTTGCACAGAATAAATATTTACAAGAGGAACCCGAAATGAAAACAAAATGTGAGCTTCTTGCACCGGCAGGAGGCATGAAGCAGCTTATTGCGGCAGTCGAAAACGGAGCCGATGCGGTATATATGGGTGGACACAGCTTTAATGCCCGCATCAACGCAGACAATTTTACGGCAGAGGAAATGAAAAAAGCCGTAAATTATGCTCATATCAGAAATGTGAAGGTATATGTTACTGTTAATACTCTGTTCAAAGATGATGAGCTTGAAGCGGGGCTTGAATATGCCGGCTCGCTTTATGAGATGGGCGCAGATGCCCTCATAATACAGGATCTGGGCCTTGGCAGCATTGTCAGGGCAGCTCTGCCTGATTTCCCGCTGCACCTTTCGACGCAGGCAAGCATATATAACGTCAGGGGAATCAAAAAAGCAGCGGAGCTTGGATATGAGAGAGTGGTGCCGGCAAGAGAGCTATCACTTGAAGAAATAAGGCAGGCTGCTGCAACCGGTACGGATATAGAGATATTTGTTCACGGAGCCATGTGCTTCTGCTATTCGGGACAGTGCCAGATGAGCAGAATCATAGGAGGCAGAAGCGGCAACAGAGGACTTTGCGCCCAGCCGTGCAGATTAAGCTGCAGCCTTGACGGCAGAGAGGGATATCACCTTAGCCCAAAGGATATGTGCACAGTTGACAGGCTTGATGAATTTGCAGAGGCAGGCGTCAGCTCTTTCAAGATAGAGGGCAGGATGAAATCCGCAGAATATGTTGCGCAGGTCACATCGGTATACAGAAAATATCTCGATATGTATTATGAAACAGGCAGTATTGCAGTAGATGAAGCAGACCGCAGAGCGCTTGAACAGATATTTAACAGAGGCGGATTTACACAGGGCTATCTTGACGGTAATCCGGGCAGGGAGTTTCTGTCGGGCGATATGCCAAAGCACAGAGGCGTGTATATAGGCAGGGTTCTCGAAAAACATGGGCAGATAGTCAGAATTAAGACAGTCGAGGATATATCAAACGGTGACGGCATCGAAATCCACGGTCAAAAGATTACAGGCAATATAGTCACATATATCAAAGAGGCAGGCAGAGGCAGGCTTGATATCGGGGATTTCAGAGGCTATGCAGGCAAAGGTGCGGATGTATACAGGACAAGCAGCAGCGTGCAGCTCAAAGTACTTCGCAGGACTTTTGATGAGGGCAGATTTATCAAAAAAGTGCCTGTGAATTTTACCTTCACGGCAGAATACGGCAGATACCCGAAGCTAATCGCAAGAGAGGGCAGCCTTAAAACTGAAATCACAGGAGATGCAGTATGCGAAGAAGCCGTAAACAGGCCCATTGATGAGGATGCGGTCAGAAAACAGCTGGGCAGGACAGGGAATACTCCGTTTGAAGCTGCCGAAATACATTGCCGTATTGACAGCGGTATTTCCATACCTGTGTCGGTGATTAACGCAATGAGAAGACAGGCTCTGGAAGCCCTGCAGGAAATCAAAAGCACAGGCAGAGCCGGGCGGGAAATCTCAATGCCCGAAATTTCAGCCGCCCCCAAAACAGAGATGAGAGGCATATATGTAACGGATATAAATGATATCGAAGGCAGAGAGTTTGAAAAGCTTTTGGGAAAATATGACGGCGGATTTTGTATATTTCTCCCGCTGACCGGTTATATGCGAAACAGAGAAATCATAAATAAAAAATTCGGCGACAGGTATGAGATAATACCATATATCAGCAATATTTCAAAGGGCAGGGAAGATGCGTACATAGAAAACAATATTGAGAGCATATGCGAGGTTGTCAGAGAAACCGGAATAATGATCGGCAACCTGTGCTGGATGGAGGAATTTGTATCAAGAGGAATTACAGTATACGGAGGATACGGCCTTAATGTATACAACAGATACACAGATGCGCTTCTCAAAAGCATGGGAATAGGATTCTCCGCGCTTTCGATAGAGAATTTTGAAAAGGGCGAGGGCAACCTGCCGCTTATGGTCAGCGAGCATATAATAAAGGGCAGGGAGCTTACCGACAGAAAAGGTGAAACCTACAGAGTCATAAGAAATGATGCCGGAGACAAATCAGTCATACTGTCAAAAGGCAGAGTGAAAATGCCGGATAAGCAAAGTAGCGAATATATACGCTGCGTGTATATATAAGGAGTGATGACATTATGACAAAGGAAGATAAAAAAGACTTCAACGCGATGCTTGCAGACAGCAAGGATATGCCTAAGATACAGATAATAACCGATGAAAAAACCATACAGAAATATAGAGGAAACAGAATGTACTTTGCGCCTCCCGCAGCCTATGATGAGGTGATGAAAAAAGTTCCTTTCGGAAAGGTTATCACTGTAGGTGACATCAGAGAATACTTTGCGCGCGCAAATAATTCCGATTTCACAGAGCCAATTACGGCAGGCATATTTGTATCAATTGCAGCATGGGCAAGCCACCAGAGAGATACGGACAAGACTCCATACTGGAGAACTCTCAAGGCGGGCGGTGAGCTTAATCCAAAATATCCGGGAGGCATCAGTTCGCAGAAGCAGATGCTTGAAGCAGAGGGACACAGGATAATCCAAAAGGGCAGAAAAAACATCAGATACTATGTTGCAGACTATGAAAAAGCAGTTTTTGAAATAGAGGATTAATGGTATACTTATGATAAATATGATTTAAGACGGAGGTGCAGAGGTGATTTACGAATTAAGACATTTTAATACGCCGCTTCTTCGGTTTACGGCAACTGAAGACAGCAGCAGCCCCGACATTGAAATTGTCTGGATAAACGAAGATAATCAAAATCTGCTGCCGCTGGACCTTGAAATATCAAACAGCAGTCTGGTCAAATGGCTGAGAAGAAGGACTATCCCTAAAAATCGCGCATATGTTCATAATTTTCTCAGCAAGTGCGGACTTCAGATAAACAGACCTATGAATATCATAAGAGTTTCCAAAGGACTGTCATTAAACGACTGCTACTGGATTACCGAAGCAGGCTTTGAGGGAACTTTCGAAAAATATAATCTGTATGATAACCGTTTCAGCAAAATTCTTGCACTGATAGCCTTCACAGGTTACGGCAGCAGTGTCCGTGCATCTCTGGCATCGTGTCCGGAATTTACAACCAACGGTATGCTGCCGAAGTGCTGGAGAAGAACCGACGGCAAAATCAGACTATACAAGGGCGGCACAAGAGGCGGATACAATACGGGAAATGAGCCGTATTCCGAATTCTATGCAGCACAGATAGGCAAAATACTTGGAATAAACACGATAAGCTATAGCTTGTCAAAATGGAATGGCGAACTTTGCTCTGTATGCGAGCTGTTTACAAGCAAAGAGTATTCGTTTATGCCTGTAGGAAGCATCGTGGCTTCGGGCGGTATGACGGCAGTAAGGAAGTACTGCGAAAATCTGGGGCCGGAGTATGAAGAAGCTCTCAATGATATGCTTGTTTTTGATGCGCTTATATGCAATACCGACAGGCACTTTGGAAACTTCGGATTTCTCATTGATAACAGGACAAATGAGATTGCAGCGCCTGCGCCGCTGTTTGACCACGGCAACTCACTTTTTAATTATGCGGGAAACGATGATCTTGAGTCGGAGCAAGCTCTTGATGCCTATGCCAGAACGCTTCTTCCTTGCGCATATGATGATTTTATGGGGGCTGCGGGAGCTGTTCTTACTCAGAAGCACAGGGCGGGACTTCGGAAGCTTCTTGATTTTAAGTTCAAGAAACATTCGAGATATAACCTTCCGCAAAAGAGATTAAGGCTTATAGAAGTCCAGATAAAAAGCAGAGCAAAGGCTCTGCTGGAAGAGTACTGATTATGATGCAGGCTATCTACAGTCTGCATTTTTTCCCATAAAGATATGACTGATTCACAAAAATATATAGCATATACACATGCTGTCAGGGAGTTAATTATTGTTCATACAAAATCTATAGGCATATGAGACTAAAGAAAACATCTGAATGAAATCTTGTAATTTTATTTGCAAACAGAATACAATAGCATTATAATATATGTAGATAGCACACAATAGGAGGTGATTTGCATGGCACAAGCAACTATTACGGCTCGCATTGATTCCGGCGATAAAATAAGATTCGATCAGTTTTGTTCAAATGTAGGCATTAATACTTCAACAGCAATCAACATGTTTGTCAAGGCGGTTCTTCGCGAAAATCGTATTCCTTTTGATATAGTTCAGACAACCGATCCGTTTTTTTCTGAGACAAACCTTGCACATGTCAGAAAGTCTGTTCAGGAATTGCGGGAGGGCAAGGGTACAGTCCACGAACTGATTGAGGTCTGCGATGAGTGAGAAGGTCTGGTCAGATGAGGCATGGGAAGACTATCTGTATTGGCAGTCTCAAGATAAGAAAACACTGAAAAGAATCAATCTGCTCATCAAAGATATCGAAAGAAACGGCTGCTGCGATGGAATCGGTAAACCGGAGCCTCTGACCGGTGATTTACAGGGTGAGTACAGCCGTAGAATTGATGATAAAAACAGACTTGTTTATCATGTTGAGAATGGGAGGATTTTTATAGCTCACTGCCGCGGACACTATAGTGACAAATAGCAGCCGGAAGTCAGAGCGGATGAAGCATATAGGAAATACAAAAATGCAGGCTATCTACAGTCTGCATTTTTTCCCTGCCATGTATCGCGTTTTCTCAT
>CAVDMD010000124.1:0-6440 GCA_963609975.1 bacterium
TTTATATTCTTAACATTAAACCATACAATCTGTCCGCCGGTTTCTGTCACTGCTCCAAATGCGGTACCTGCAGCAAAGGATTCTCCTGTACTAAAATCAAGAGACTTGCCGTCAGATTCAGTAACAGGTTTAATATCTTTATTCTCACAGTCAAAGCTGATTTTAATTGCTGCAATACCGCTGTCATTTTCTACCTTTATCGGGTAGTTTACTACCTCGCCCTTTGCTGCTTCGACATCTGCGCCATACAGTTGCGGAGTTTTTTCCGATGCCTCTGCGCATACAAAGCTGCTCAGGACAATAACTATTACCAGGAACAGATTAATTATTTTTTTCATATGCCAACCTCCCGATTTTCCAATCATCTTCTTAACCAATCTAATTCAGTCCGACAATATTCCTTGCAAGCAGTATTGCATCCGCTATGTTAATGCTTCCGTCTCCGTTTACATCTGCCAGGTATTTTCTGTCCTCACTGATATCTGCAAGCCCTACAACATATCTTGCTATTCTCAGCACATCCATTGTCGTTACCGAACCGTCTCCGTTGGCATCTCCAAGCAGACTTGTATCCGATTCAATATCAAGGCTTACCGTCCTGCTTCCCAGATCTGCTTCAACTTCATCTCCTGTAAATGTATTTGATGCCGCATAGCTTATCTTTACAGGATATACTCCCGTCTCAGCATCATCTGCCACTTTCAGCTTCAGCTTGAACAGCGAGCCGTTTGTCCTGCTCTCCTCAGTTGCAAACCACAGTATCTGCCAGCCTAAATCCTCATAGTCCGATGCGAATATGGTGCCGTTTGCCGATGCCGCTCCCGGTTCGCATACAAGTCCTTTTTCCTCGTCACAGTCAACATAGAATACTCCTCTGTCACATTCAACAAGGAAATGGTATCCTACCAGACCTGGGTTATCGTCCATTTTGAGGTTCAGCACAATCTCCTTGCCCGGCTCTGCAACCACATTGTATGTGCCAAGCTCTTCCCATACAGTCTCAGGACTGTATTCATCTTCATTGTTGTATTCGAAATACACTTCCAGAATCTCACTTATGTTTTTGCCGTCCTGAACTGAAACCGCTTTTATCGTTGTATCTGCATCAAAATGCAGTCCGGTTCCGTCATATACCTTTGTTGTATTGGTCTGTTCGGTTGCAGTTTCTGCTGTATCAGGATCTTTTCCGCCTGTCTCTGTTGCCTGAGTCTCAGTTCCTTCTGAAGCCGGCACCTGAGGGTCTGTTCCGTCTGTTGTGTAATATATCTTAGCTCCGTCTTCTGCCTTGAGCTCAATATCACAGTCAAGGTAATCATCCACCTTGTCTATTACAGCCTCCGGTGCTGCCGCTGTCCTGTCATAAGCTATGATAGGCTTAACCTCCATATCCTCCGAAACATTCCACCATGCAAATTCATTTGACCATCCAAGGAATACCTGTCCGTCACCTACTGTAACTGCCGCAGGAGGATTTGCAGCCTCCCCGTATGTTACAGTCTGTGTATCTAAAACAGTTCCGTCTGCTCCCATAAACTTAACTGTATACTCCTGAATATCATACTCGGCTGTTACAATCATGTCTCCTTTAACTGTCATATTTCCATCTGCAGCCACTATTGTTCCATCCTGGAGTTTCCAGCCCTTGAATGTGTAGCCCGGCATCTCTTCTCCTGCGCCCGGTACATTGATTTCCTCACCTGTCAGCGCACGCTGCAAATCTACAGTCTGTCTAACCCAGTCCACAAATACGACAGCATTCTGCAGAGGCACATAGATTGCCTTTATCTCACAGTCTGATGTTATGTCTGTTGTTCTCCTGTCCCATCCTACGAAGTAATATCCTTCTCTTGCAGGAGCAGTGATGCCTGTCATATCGACATCTTCATGTTCCTTAACCTGCTGCTCACCTAAGGTTACTTTCTCACCGTTTTCGTCCTCATAGTACAGGCTTACATTGTACACTTTCTTAGGCGCTTCTATTGTTCCTACCGTAACAAGACCTGTACTGCCCTCAACGCCAAGGGAAATTATATAGTTGCCTGAATCCTTGTCTGGTTCATCCATCAGTATGTAGCCAAAGCTGTAGGTGTTACCCTCTCCGATAGTTATCTGGTCAACATACTGCATCTGATATCTGTTAGGGTCAAAGTTGTTTGCCTGATATATCATTACAGTTGCAACCTTGCCTTCAAGATTATCTGTTACATCAAGCCTGCCTTCAAAAGATCTTATCTCACCTTCAACAGCTGGTTTTGTATCTGATGTCTTAAGATCCCTGTAACTGTACACCTGTTTTGACTGAATTTTGTCTGCTTCAGGTTTGTTATCACTCCATTCGCTCCAATCGCTATATTTTGTAAATACGTTTCTAATCTTTTCAGTTTTTGTCCTGTATACTGTTCCGTCAGACTTATTCCACAGATATATTCTGCTCGTTACCGCTTTGGATGTAAAGGATGTAACCTGACTTCCCTTGTATGTAATGCAGTATCTCTGTCCAAGATTTCTTGCAGTGGTCATATCTATGGTTGCTGAAGGGAATGTATATGAACTGTCATCTTTATCTTTGGTATATCCTGTCTTTGTAATTGAATTTGAGCTGTATACCATAAGCAGGTTCTTTGTCTTGCCTCCGCAGTATTTGCATACTCCACCCGAAGTTTTCCAGCATACTTTTTTGCAGTCACAGTAGTATGCATATGACCTGTAAACCGATTTGGAATCTCTGGTCACAACAGTCTTGTAAGTCTTATCGGCACTTGTTGTAGTTGATGTCGAAGGTGCTGAAGCACGCCAGCTGCCGTATACTGCACTTGAGGCTGTTGTCCATTTGCCGGTTGAAGCATTGTAGTATTCGGTTCTTGCTTTTGTATATCCGGCAAGAGAATCATCTGCCTTATACACTGTTTCAAGTTTTTGCCCCTGATACTGTGTTTTAGTCAGTATTTCTCTGTTCTGGAGGCTTTCAGGTTTTGTGTCTGACCATTCACTAGGTTCAGTCCAGTATGTATCATAGTCAACATCAATGTTTGCAATTGCTGAATATGCTCCGCCTGTTGTGTTGTCATCATTGCATTTAACTGCCATGATTTCAAGCTTCGTCACACTTGAAAGATCCACTCCTGTTGCTTTCAGTTTGAACGAATCACCACTGCCTTTCGCACCTATGCTTAACGCTTTTACCTCCTCTTTTTTTGTGACTATTTTTCTGTCCACATATACAGTTTTTTCAACTCCATCCTTTTCTGCCTTAAGTGCGGCTATCAGATAGAAACTGAACTCCTCTTCTTCATTTGTCGCAATATTTATCACAGGCTCTATCGACATCTTATCTTCCGACAGAGCTGCAGATAAAACTGTAAGGCTTACAGGGAGATCAGCCTTCTTCCATTTAACAATAGCCTGCAGACTCATATCGGTATCCACACAGCTTAATTTTGCTTCGCTGTTATCGTCACCGACCTTTATCACTGACCAGCCAATAAATCCATTGTTGTCATCAACACCTTTGAGGCCTGCAATTGCTTTTGTATCATCCGCCGCCTCTTCGTATTTCACAGACTGTGTATCAAGAAGACTACCATCTGTATCATAGAATTTCACTGTGTATGTTTTCTTTGAATATGTAGCCACATATGTGATATCTTCCCTGACCGGGTTCTTTGTATATCCGTTTGTTGAGATTACCCCGGTTGATGCATTCTCCCAGCCTGTAAAGTTGTATCCTTTTCTTGAAGGCTCCTGCATGATATCAACCTTATCTCCATATTCAACTGTCAGAGATGCAAGTACTTCTCCTTCTTCTTCTCCGTTTGCCGCATCCTTAAACACAACATTCAGAGGTTCCATTGCGGAGGCTTCAACAGCTGTGCTTGCCTCACTCACACCAAATGCATTCTCCGAGGTTACAAATACTCTGTATTCTCCTGCCTTATCCAGAGTAAACGACGCTGTATTCTGATCTGTTCTGATTTCATTTATGCAATCATCGCCATAATACAGCTTTGCTGTTGATGTTACGGCTTTTTTGTCCTGCTCCCATCCGACTGTCAGGGTTTTACCTACTGCAATTTTCGAATCCTCATTCAGGATTTTCACCTCAGGTGCCGAAGGCTTTGAGAACTCAACATCCGAGCTTGAGGTTTCACTATTAATATATCCTTTTCTCTCTGCATATGCGGATACGGCACATTCCTCATCCACTTTGAACGTCCCCGTATATTTTTTGTATCCGCCGTCAGTCTCATAATACAGCTCTGCCTTTGAATCTGCCGATGTAATCGTAACATACGAGCTGTTGCCTCTCTGCTCTGACTTTATTGTCGGAGAGGAGAGCTTCCTTACTTCAACATAACGCTTACTCTGATCACTTGCTATACATCCGCTCTTAGAGGATACTGCTGTCACATTTGCAGATTCCTTGAGTGTGAATGAAACACTGCTGTTTGTTGTTGTCTTTGTAGTTCCTCCATAGGTGTATTTGAGAGTTGCCCCTGACTTCGACTGGGTTATTGTCACCTTTTTGCCTCCGTCAACATCCACATATGATATTTTCGGTGCTGCAAGCTTTTCTGCACTTCCTGAGACTTTGAGAGTAACATCCTTAGTCACGGATTTTCCCGAAATATCGACTGCCGTAACAGTCAGAGTCGATGTGTTTTTAAGCTTTCCGCACAGAATTTCATTGATAAAGGAGCTTTTAACAGCTACAGATGTTGTAACTGAAAGACCCGTACTGTAATTCTTTGATTCACTCTTATTGCTTTTATTAGGCTCTTTTAACACATATGAAATCTTTTTTATTGCATAATTACCCGATATTGTACCCGTGATGTCCTTTGGCTTACCTTTGGTAATCTTGACATCGGACATATTTATCTTAAGTGTCGATGCAGTTGTCGCTGTTTTAACCTTAGAGGCTAGTATGTATCTTGCAGTACCGCTGTCAGCAACCTTGTACCAGTGCTGTCCGCCCACCGTAAGTGATGCGACAACTCTGAGTATTTTGCCTGATGACACCTTCACTGCTCCTTTGGTATTGCCGGTATACGGGGTAGCATTCAATGTTGCGGCAGAGGTTGTCTGATAGGCTGCATTCATTGTGCTGTAGCTGTATTTTGACACATTTGCCGCATAGTCAACAACGGCTTCTCCACATGATGTGCATGCATCATATTTTGTAGACTTATGATTACAGTATGCAGGAGTTACATATGCCGCAATATAAAAGTCAGGAAACTTACTTCTTTCCTCAATTCTATGCTTTACTGTAACTTTTGAACTATCAGGACTAGTATTTCCTTCTATGGTTGTTACATTAAAGGTTGACTTACCAGAGTATACTATGCCAATATGCTCAAAAACATATTTGCCCACAAAGGCCTTTACACTTCCTAATGGTCCCCCTTTTGTATAAGTATTATTACCAGCAAAGAGTATAAGGTCTCCTTTTTGAGGTTTATAATTCCTCTTATATGAACATTTATTTTCATCAAATAAACCTTTATTCTTGCTATAACACTCCTCATCAACAAATGTTATTTTCCCACCTCTATTCTTTACAGTTGATCTCGCCAATACACCTACATAAGCTGTTGATATGTCCCAAACCTTAGGCTTTGTTTCTATCACTGCATTATTTTGTGATTTTAATGCACAATGGGATACAAACTGTGCACACCAAGCACCTATTAGACCTTTTTCGTGTACAGAGTCTTTTAGTTCACTTTTACTTTTACCTTTTACTGAATATGCATAATCTGCCAAACTATTTGCACTTGCAGCATCCGCTTCCACAACTAGGCTGTTTCCTGTAACCATCGGCATCATTGTAACTATCATTGCAAACGATAATACAAATGCCAGCAGTTTCTGTTTCCAATTTCGTTTCCTTTCCATTATTTTTCTCCCTCTTTAAAATATATCTATTTTCTCGCTTTAACAGCGCTATACTATTTCACTGTACGGTATGCTGTGTTTGACCATGCCGTATAGATTTTCTTTCCCTCTATAACCTTATACCCTCTTATTCTGTAATAATATTTTTTACCTTTTTTGAGTGATTTTGAATCACTGTATTTCTTAGCCGAAGCCTTCGCATAAAACTTTACGGATTTTCCGCCTGTCTTTTTTAAGGTTCTCTTGATCTGATATCCGTCAAGCCTGATATCTCCTGTCCTGCTCCAGCTGAGTTTCACTGTTTTTTTACCTTTCACTTTTACAAGCTTGGATTTAAGCTTTATTTTTACAGCTTTAACCGCATCTGCTGTAACAGCCGTATCGTCCACATTACTGTTATCCTCTGTTTCCGGATCTTTAATAACAGGTTCTGTGGTATCAGGCGGTACAACCGCAGTATTCCCTCCGCCGGTCTGAGCCTTGTCCGTAACTGTAATACTTCCGGCAGTAACATCAAACTTTACAGGGTTTTCTTTCTGATC
>CAVDMD010000125.1:0-6336 GCA_963609975.1 bacterium
AGGGGGTCAATTTTTGCAAAAAAACTGCTTGAAATTTCATTCAAACCATAGTATAATATTTTGTGTTCGCTGGGTGTAAGCCCGTAAGCTCAGATAGAAGTTGAGAACTATCAGGGAACCGGCAGTCAGCACAGATATGAGAATATGCGAAAGCTTTAGTAATATTTAAGGAGGCACACAACAATGTCAAGAAAATGCGAAATCTGCGGTAAGGGTCAGGCATCAGGAAACAGAGTATCACACTCAATGAGACATACAAGAAGAAAATGGAACGCTAATATCCAGACTGTAAGAGTTGTAGATGAAAAAGGCACGGTCAGAAGAGCCAATGTCTGCACCAGATGTATGAGATCCGGCAAAGTAAACCGCGCATAATAATTTGAATTTTAACCTGTCATAACGGCAGGTTTTTTGTTTTATCCCACAAAAACTGCGGCTCGCTGATAATCTGAGAGCCGCTGTTAAGAATTTATGTTTTGGTATAATATATGCATTTAACAGAAAGAGGAAACCGGTATGGATTGCATATTTACTGTTTGTGTTCAGCTGTATTATACAGCATATGCAGCTTGTCTGTCAGTAAATAAGGTGCAGCTATTTTGACAGTCTTTTAATCATATATTCGTTTGCATTGTTTTCAAAAGTGTCGTCAAGCGGTTCAAAATCAAAACTGCCGTATTTACGGCTTAGTGCAGTTTTGAGTATGAAATCGGCAAGCTGAGGGTTCTTTGGAAGTACCGGTCCGTGGCTGTAGGTTCCGAAAACATTGTTGTATCTGACGCCTTCGGTGCCATCCTCGCCGTTGTTGCCGCAGCCTGAGAGTATGGTGCCAAGAGGTGATACTCCCGCACCAAGAAATGTCTTGCCGCTGTGGTTTTCAAAGCCTACAACAGTGCTGCCGCCGCTTTCGGCGCCGCATTTATACATAAAATTGCCTATCATTCTGTCTTTTGCACCGACGGTATAGTAATCTACAGCGCCGATAAATTCACACATCTGACCGTCCCATGTCCTGTAGTAGCTGCCAAGCATCTGATAACCGCCGCAGATAGTGAGAAATGTCTTGCCGTCAGCAACTGCAGCTTTGATCTCCTCAGCTTTGCCGCCTGCAAGATCTCCAAGCAGTATCTCCTGTTCAAAATCCTGTCCTCCGCCGATAAAGAATATGTCAAAATCGGTGAAATCCGCAGTTTCTCCAATGGATACTTCGGTGATGCTGCAGTCTATGCTACGCCATTCAAGACGTTTTTTCATACATATTATATTGCCCTGATCTCCGTAAAGATTCAGAATATCAGGATACAGGTGGCATATTTTAAGTTCCATTTAATCTCCTTATTTCCAGTAGTCTTTAAGACCGTATCTTTTGCTTATTTTTTCTCTTAAATCCAGCATTGCAGTATATGTCGGCATTATATAGCATGGATTTGTCTGCTGCTCTATGGCATCAATCAGCCTGTCATAATCTTTGATTACATGGAGCCTGTCTGCATCAAAGCCCGCATATTTGAATCTCAGCGCCATATCATCCGCGCGTTTGCCGGATATGAATATATCGGTGAGCATATCTTCACATTCGAGAAGTCCTTCAAAATTAACATCCCATATCCATGATATATCCGTACCGTCTGCATAATTGTCGTTGAGGCATACGGTGAAAGCCGACGGCGTATCAAGGTTTGCAAGGAAATTAAGCACCTGATTGCAGCCTGCCGGGTTTTTAATAAGTATCATCTGAACATCATTGCCGTTCATTTCGAATTTTTCCATTCTGCCGAAGCCGCATTCAAAATCCGAAAGCGCAGACACCGCCGATTCAGGTGAGAATCCTGCGGCGGTCGCTATAGCCATGACACCTGTTGCGTTATATATGTTGTAGCCGCCGGGCAGGTTGATGTCAACTGTCATATCCCTGCCTGCCACATTCATCACAACCTTTGAGGCCGTCTCGTCAGTGGATATGATTTCGGTAACCGCAACAGACGGCTCAGGTCTTCTGTAGCCGCATTCAGGGCAGTAATATCCTCCGAGATGGCCGTAGGTTCTGTATTCATATCTGTATTCTGTCTTGCATCTGATGCAGTAAGGCGCATCGGACACCTCTGTAACCATCTCTTTGTATATAGGGACGTTTACACCAAAAAAAACAACCTTGTTTGGAATATCATCTCTGAGTGATGCCGAAAGCGAACAGTCGCCGTTGATACATACAAGAGCCTCAGGTGAATGCTCCAGTCCGATCCGTATATTATTAAGCGTGTGAGTTATCTCGCCGTAACGGTCAAGCTGATCTCTGAATACGTTTGTGACAAGTACATATTTGGGGTTTGTATAAAGTCCCACCATCTTGAATGCTGCCTCATCGGCTTCAATCAGCGCATATTCGCAGGACATTTTGCCTGTAGGACCTGCATTTGCGGCAAATTCTGCGGTAATACCGCTGAGAAGGTTTGCGCCGGATTTGTTGGCTATATACGAACAGCCGTTGTTTATAAGGCACTGCTCAAGCATTCTTGAGCTTGTGGTTTTGCCGTTGGTTCCGGTGACAATCAGAGTAGTGACGTCTTTTGCAAGATATTTAAGAAGTTCGGGACAGATTTTGAGTGCCAGTCTGCCCGGCATATCGGTACCGCCTCTGCCCATCAGGCGTATTAAATTTCTCGACAGTTTGCATACAGCAACTGCTAACATAATTTTTACTTTATTCATAATAAAAATATTATAACTCCCGAATATGTTAAAAGCAATAGTGGAAAAGTAACAAAAAAAGTGATATACTACAACATAGTCCGACATTGCGGACAGTATATTTTTCAGAAACAAAACAGTGAACTGTTAGAATACGGGAGGAAATTATGGCAGATTGTACACATAACTGCGAAAGCTGCGGCAGCAACTGTGAAGAGAGAACTGATTTCATAGAAAAGCCGCTTGAATCAACACATATCAAAAAGGTCATAGGTGTAGTAAGCGGCAAGGGCGGGGTAGGCAAATCCTCGGTTACCTCAATGCTTGCCGTTGCAATGAACCGTGAGGGCTACGAGGTGGCTGTGATGGACGCGGATATTACAGGTCCGTCGATTCCGAGAGCCTTCGGCATAATCGCCAAGGCACAGGCTGATGACGAGGGTATAATTCCTGTTGCAACCAAGACAGGAATCAAAACAATGTCAATAAACCTGCTGCTCGAAAACGACAGCGACCCGGTAGTATGGAGAGGTCCTGTAATAGGCGGCGCTGTCAAGCAGTTCTGGACTGATGTTGTATGGGGTGATGTTGACTTTATGTTTGTTGATATGCCTCCGGGAACAGGAGATGTGGCGCTTACTGTATTCCAGTCGCTTCCTGTTGACGGCATTATTGTTGTTACAACACCTCAGGACATGGTGTCCATGATAGTCGAAAAAGCGGCTAAGATGGCTGAGATGATGAATGTGCCTATTCTTGCAATGGTTGAGAATATGTCATATTACGAATGCCCTGACTGCGGCAGACAGCACGCAATCTTCGGTATCAGCAATATAGAGGCCGTATCGGTTAAATACGGCGTTGAAACAATAGCGAAGCTCCCTATAAATCCCAAGGTTGCGGCAGCCTGTGACAGAGGCATGATGGAGCTTGCCGATGTTGAGGCATTGAGACCTGTTGTTGATATGCTCGAAAACCTTGAAGGCATGGAGCCTGAGCCCTGCGACGGAGTATGCGAGGGCTGTGCAAGTCCATGCGCAACGCCGCAGGAGGACGGACCGGCTTATGAGGACGGAATAGGCAAAATAGCGGTTCCTTACGAAAACGGTCAGGTCTGCGAACATTTCGGTCATGCACCTCAGTTCAAGATTTACAGATTAAAAGGACTTGAGGTTATAGGGTCAGAGATTATAGACAATGATTCCGCAAACGGACACGCAGGCGCAGTGGATGTTCTGTGGAAAAACGGCATAGAAATAGTTATCTGCGGCAATATCGGGGATACGGCGGCCGAAATGCTGGCTGCTGCCGGAATCATGTATTTCCCGGGAGTCAAAGGCGATGCCGACAGGGTTATCTCGGAGTTTGTAAACGGAACTCTTGAATACGACTTTGCCGGAGGCGGCTGCGGAGGACATGACGGCGGCTGCGGAGGCGGAGGCGAAAACGGCTGTGGCGGCTGCTGCAGCGGTTGCTGCTAACGATATTACAGCCTGCACTTATACACAAGGTGCAGGCTGTATTCTATATGATAAGGAGATAACGGACAGATGAGATTATTCATAGCAATAAATTTTAATGACGATATTAAAGAAGAGCTGGAAAACAACATAGAGGACCTCAAAGACGAAGCTAAGAGAGGCAATTTCTCCCTTATAGATAATCTGCACCTTACACTTGCATTCATAGGGGAGCTTGACAAAAGAAATCTGCAGACAGTAAAGGATGCCATGATTTACGCAGTATCCAATTTTGAGTATGGGCCTTTTGAAATATCGCTTGGGGATTTCGGCAGGTTCAAGGGCAAAAGAGGCGGAGAATATCTGTACTGGAGAGGCATATCCAAATCAGAGGAACTTAATTTGCTGCAGAGAAATATTGTAAGACAGCTTGCATATCTTGATGTACCTGTAGACGAGAAGCCTTTCAGACCTCATATTACACTGGCGCGAAGCTGCGCGCTTTATGATGATTTCGACGAGGACTACTACTGTGACGGGCTGGCTGATGAGAGTATGACTGTCAGATCAATAGAGCTGATGCAGTCGGAAGTTATAAACGGGAGGACTGTGTATACCCCAATATATAGTCTTGACATATAGGCGGAGAGGTGAAATTTCGTCTTTTTTTGTGAAAATTGAGTGAAATGTCCGTGCTTTCATTGACTTTTGCCACAATTAAGGCTAAAATTGTATCTGTGTAAAGGAGAACGATGACTTATGGACATTAAGAAATTCTTTAACCCTGAAAACATCAGCAGGAAGAAAAAAATAAAAACAGGCATAGGAGTTGCACTCGGTGCGATTGTAATTGCAGCCGGCACTTTAGTGGTGCTCGATGTCACACAGCCGTATGCAATAACGGCAGACGGTGATGTTGTAGAAGAACCGTGGGATGTGACAATAGACGGCGAGACAGTCTGTATGGCCGCTTCGGAGGAAGAAGCAAACCAGCTCATAGAGGACATAACCAGTTACTATCTGGCTGAGGACTCCGATGTAAAGACCGTTGAGGTCAAGGAGGAGCTTTCGGCACAGCCTACGGAGCTCAAAAGAGGAATGGAAACCCCTGTTGTTGACGATATGGAGGAAACTCTTGAATATATAATGACCGGAGTTGAGGAAAAGGTCACTTACGAAGTAAAAAAAGGCGATACGGCATGGGAAATCGCTGATGAAAATAATATTTCCGTTGATGAACTTGAAGAATGGAACGAGGATACGGATCTTGATGATCTCCACAAAGGGGATATAATCAATCTGTATGAAACAAATCCGCTTGTTACAGTAAGCAGTGTTGAGGAAATAACATATACCAAGGAAATAGATTACGATACAAAATATATTAAATCAAGCAAGCTGTATATAGGCGAAACCAAAGTCAAAACAGAGGGCGAAAAAGGTGAAAAGACAATTACGGCGGTTGTGACAAAAGAAAACGGAGAAACCGTAGACAAGGATATACTTTCCTCAGAAGTAACAAAAGAGCCGGTTAAGGCTGTTGTATACAAGGGCACTAAGGCAAGAGGCAGCGCAGTGGTTGAATATGCAAGGAAATTCCTTGGAAATCCGTATGTATACGGCGGAGCAAGCCTTACAAACGGCACTGACTGTTCAGGCTTCACAATGTCTGTATATGCGCATTTCGGATACTCACTTCCGCACAACTCATATGCGCAGCTTAACTGCGGCAAAGCTGTTTCGTACAGTGAGGCGCAGCCGGGAGATTTAATCATATATGCTAACCATGTGGCACTGTATGCCGGCAACGGTACTATAATACACGCAAGCTCACCGAGAACAGGAATTACGACAGGCTCTGCAACCTACAGGGCAATTCTCGGAGTGAGAAGAATAATTAATTAAAAAACCTCAAAAAACAGCTGAAAATTTGTTGCAAAACTATTGACATTCAGGTTCTGTTTTGGTAAGATAATCAAGCTGTCACATCGACAGCCTGTGATAAGAAATATGATTCCGGATTAAAAAAGTTGTTGACATAACGGCTTGAAAATGGTAACATATTTCTTGCAGTGATTAAAAGCGGTAACGCTTAAATCTGACTGGTACGGCGGTGTAGCTTAGTTGGCTAGAGCGTCCGGTTCATACCCGGAAGGTCGGTGGTTCGACTCCACTCGCCGCTACCATT
>CAVDMD010000126.1:0-5986 GCA_963609975.1 bacterium
AAATCCATTATTTCATCACGAGTTTCAATGTCTGCAACAAGGTACTTTTTTAAATTGATTTTTTCTGAATATAATCCCGAGGCTTTCCAGGAATTATTTATATATTCATATTTAACGATAAGAAAATTCAATAGCTTATCTAAGTTTTCAAATATATTCATTAATCTATATCAATAAACCCTCCGTCTTACACAACATTATAAACCCTGAACAGCATCTTGACAAGAACCTAAAAGGGTGCATATACTTAGCGGCTATAATAATATATTTTATAGTTAAATTTGCAGTAAAAAATGCCATCAAGGAAATAAAAATAATCTTAATGAAAAATCGTATTTAATTGGAATTTTGAGATTCTGAGGATTTAAATCAATGATAATGCAAATTCCTTGGTAAAGGTGATTTATATATCCGGAGACTCTAAGAGAAACACCTCTGAGGCAGTGACTGCAGTGGCAAAGGCTATGAAGGCCGAGGGTATTGATATAAATACCATAGTCAAAGTTTCAGGATTGTCTGTAGAAGAGATAGAAAAACTATAATATAATTACCCTGGTCAAGGCAGTTTTAAGCAGTCGGTTTATATGGAACAGCTGTTTTTGTTATGGGACAAAAAAGGTAAAGATAGAAAGGGCGGAGTATGAAATACCCTAAACAGGGTGGTTTGCTGTGAAGCAGGGGAATTTAAGTTTTTTAAGCGATTGCCCTGCGGTATTCCCGTATTATCTTGATGAATACATAATTATGCGATAAAATAGAGAAGTGCAAAAGCTGCACTTTTTACTTATTATGAAGATGGTTATTCACGAGGTTGGGAGACTTTGTATGTATAAATCGCTGATTAAAGCAGACAAATCATTTATTAAAGCAGTGTGTATTATAACGACATTCGCGATAATGGCAGCGCTTTTTATCGGTTCCATAGCGACATTCCGCAGCACGAATTATCTTGAAACCGAGATAAATGAAAAAATACTTGCGACAACAGAAAAATATGCCAACGATTTCAGTTCAAAGTTCAATCACATGGAGGGGCTTACCAATTCACTCGCATCCTATGTGAAAACAACATTCGATACGGATGCCTTTGAAAATGATCCGGAGGGTTACATGGATGAATTCAAGGCAAAACTGGGAGAGATGATTAAGGACAATCTTTCCAATATAAAAAGCGCACACAGCCTGTATGTCACATTCAATCCGGAGCTTACAGGCAGAAACGACGAGGTATGGTACTGCGTCATAGACGGTGAGATAAAATTAATCGTACCGGATTTTGAAACCAACGAAAGGGAATTTTCCTTGCCCTACAGCAGGGAAATGGAATACTTTTTCAAGCCGCAGGGAAAAAATGAGGGAGTATGGGTGTCCTCATACTATGACAGGGATATAGAAAAAGAAGTGTTTACATATGCCGATGCAATATATGCCGATGAATTGTTTATAGGTGTGGCGGGAGCGGATATCAATGCGAAGGATACACTTAATGTAATAGAGGAAATGAGCCTTTACGAAGGCGGCTGGTCTGCACTGCTTGACGAAAATCTGGAGTTTATAGCCCACAACGACAGCACATCACAAAGCGAGGAGCAAAAGGTTGTCAGCGTCCTGAAAAATCAGGAAGAACAGGGTAAAAGCGAAGAATCCGGCATCGTAAGCTACGTGTTTGGCGACACGAAAAAAATAATGGGGTACAGCAGGCTGCAGAACGGGTGGACATTCATAACGACACAGCCGTCAGAGGCGGTCTGCAGACCGATAGAGCTTCTGAAGCTTACGATGATTATACTCGGATTTTTTCTGGTCGTCCTGTTCGTAGCATTCCTGATAGCTTTTTCTAAGCCGATTCTGAAACGAACGAAGCGGCTGGAGGAAGAAAACAGAAAAAAAGAAATAATTATCGTAGACCAGTCGAGGCAGGCAAAAATCGGAGAAATGGTAGGCAATATAACTCACCAGTGGAAGCAGCCGCTAAATACCATTAATCTGATACTGGGAAATCTGCTGGACAGTTACCGGTATGGTGATCTTGATGAAAAACGCCTTGAAAAAAGTGTCGGAAAAGTAGAAAACGTGGTCGAAAAAATGGCAGAAACGATCACTGATTTTTCGGATTTTCTGAAGCTGACAAAGAAGAAAACATATTTTTCTGTCGAAGACTGTATCAGAAGCGCAGTATCACTGATGGAAGAAAGCATAACAGTAAACCGCATAAAACTCAATGTCATATGCGATACAAAAACGCAGGCATACGGCTACGGAAATGAGGTGACACACGTTATATTCAATCTGCTGAACAATGCAAGAGATGCAATTGTGGAGTCGAATGCAGATGACAGAATAATAACGGTGAAGGTGTCAAATGCGGCTTGCGGGGATATCGCCGGGTGTGATATGATAAAAATCACTGTGTCAAACAAAGGCAGAGAAATTCCCGAAGAAGTGCTTGAACACATATTTGAGCCTTATTTCACGACAAGAGACGACAGCGGAGGCACAGGGCTGGGGCTTTACATATCAAGGCAGATAGTGGAGGATCGTATGGGAGGAAAAATTGACGTGCAAAATGTCGGCGACGGTGTATGCTGCACTGTACTGATTCCCGAAAGAGTTCCGGATGATGAAATTTATGAGGAAAACAGTGAAGTCTGTTAATCAGAGATAAAAAGGAGCAATATGAATACTGATGAAATGCTGAAAAATCTTAAAATACTTTATGCAGAGGACGATGAAGAGGCGCGTGAGGAGCTGACCGATGTGCTGAAACGACGTGTGGGACGTGTATATGTATGCGAAAACGGAGCGCGCGGGCTGGAGCTTTATAACGACTGCAAGCCGGATATAATTATTGCAGATTATTATATGCCTGAGATGGACGGTATCGAAATGATAAAACGGATACATAAGCAGGGTGATAATATCGCAGCGGTCATTATTTCCGCAGTCGATGAGGTAAATACAATTCTCAGAGCAATAGATGCGGGGATATGCAAGTATATCCTGAAGCCGGTGAATGTTCAGGATCTGCTGGGAGTGCTGGAGGAACTTGCGGAAGAACTTTACGGGAGCCGAAAGCATAAATCGGCGGCACTGCCGGAAAACAGAAAAAAGGTCGAGGATGAGATAAAAAGAGAGTTTTCTGCCATGCTCAAATCAAGCACAGGGAAAGGCCCCAGAAACGTGAGTGTTTTTATGAACGGAGACGGGATTGAAGTGATGGCATCGGATGTTCTGACTGTTTTTGAAAAAAATATCCTCGACAGCAATCGGAATGTCGGCATAATAAAGCATATCAGAGAATTATTCTTTTCTGTGAAAGAAAAAGAGCTATGTGATATGATTCAGAGAATATCAGGCTGCAAAGTTACATTGTCAGATGTAATTATCAGTCCTGAGAAAGATAAAAACAGATTAATATTTACTGTCAGCAGGGGCAGGGACTGTTAGTTGATGTGCCGGGAGGCAGCAGGGCAATGGGCTGATTTGCAGGCCTGCATATAGAATAAAAAGGCTGTTTGGGAGCTGCCTTTATATGGGGTGTGACTTTGCGATTGCCGTAGTCATCGTGTCGGATTATGAAAAATTATGTTGACAATTTTCAGAATACCGCTATAATGGTTGATGTAAGAGCTCGTTCGCAATAGAGCGTAGGAAGTCGGGATAATGGTTCTGAAGATATCAGGCTTTGGAATCAGACCGGCAGGGAGTCTGTTATGTGCGAAAGAGACAGAAAAACTGAACATTTGCTGTCAAACAGGGCAAACAAGGCTCGGGGCAATTAACTGATGTGCCCGGAGAAGCATACCGGGAGACAGCAGGATAGTAAGCTGATTTGTAAGCTTGGACGGAGAATAATAAAGGCTGTTTGAGAACATACAATTTATTTTGTATGTTCTCTTTTTATTTTCTGCCGGAGGACAGCACCGGTGACACATCCGGCAGAGGAATTATATCAATATGTTTTATTTATGAAAGGAGAGAAAAAGTGACAGAGAAATTGCAAAACGAAGTGAAAAGCTTCAACCCGATTCGCGCAATCATAGTCATATTATTGGTTATTGCAGCTTCTTATGCCGTAGCGCTCACAGTAGTACCGGCAGAAAATCTGGCAACAGAGGGCGGCAATATAGGTATATGGTCATGTGTTCCGGCAGTTTTCCTGGTAGTGTATATCTTCGCCACAAAACGAGTTCTTGAAGGACTGATACTGGGCTCGGTTGTCGGCCTGATATTTGCTGCCCCGACAGGCAATCTGGTTGCTGATTTCAGTACTACGGCAACGGAAGTTATGATGGATGAGGACACCGGCTGGCTTATACTGGTCTGCGGTCTTATGGGTTCAATTATTAAGCTGATTGAGGTAAGCGGAGGAGCGCAGGCTTTCGGAGAATGGGCCGGAAAAAAGGCAAAAACAAGAGAAGCTACACTGACATGGACCTATATTCTGGGATGTATCATCTTTATCGATGACTATCTCAACTCCATGACTATCGGCTCCTGTATGAAGAAACTGACTGACAAATACAATGTGTCACGTGAAATGCTCAGTTATGTTACATCTTCAACAGCTGCCCCTCTTTGTGCATTGATTCCGATATCCACATGGGCTATATTCGCAGGACGTATTATGGTAGGAAACGGCTACGGTACGGAGGGCAACGAAATCGGAGCATTTATCACTACGATTCCGTTCAGCTTCTATGCATGGGCCGCAGCGTTAATTGTTCCGCTGATTATCTGGCATATAATTCCTGTATTCGGACCTATGAAGAAAGCTGAGGAAAGGGCAATGTCCGGCGGACCTTTAGCGCCTCCGGGATCAGAAAAAATTGACCTTGGTGCAGGCGAAGTTGAAATCAAAGGCAAGCCTAGACTGTTCAACCTTGTTATCCCTGTATTCAGCATGATTTTCTTTACAATATTATTTGATCTTGATATGCAGCATGGAGTAATTGCAACAATGGGCGTATGCTTCATTCTCTTTGTTGGTCAGAAGCTGATAACTGCCGAGGAATTCTGGGACTACAGCGTTGAGGGTCTTAAAAATATGATTCTCCCTCTTTGCCTGATGATTCTGGCATACATCTTTGCATCAGTAAACGATCAGATAGGATTCACACGTTTTGTAATAGACGTTGCTGTAAATCATGCTTCACCGGCGATGCTTCCTCTTCTGATATTCATACTTCTTGCAATAACAGAGTTCTTTACAGGAACAAACTGGGGAATGTACATAATCGCACTGCCGATTGTTATTCCAATCTGTATGGGAACAGGCGTACCTGTTGCTCTCGGCTGCGGAGCTGTAATCTCGGCAGGAGTATTAGGAAGCCACTGCTGCTTCTATTCAGACTGCACAGTTATAACTTCATCCGCTACAGGCTGCGATAATTTTGCTCACGCATGGACTCAGATGCCGTTTGGCATCCTTGCCGGAGTCATAGCAGCGATAGGATATGTTATCTGCGGAATAGTTATGATATAGAGCAGAAGAAAAAATGCCTGCTTTATAATGTGATTCATACATTAAGCAGCAGACAGCTTTCATAAAGCGCTTTATATATGCAAGGGGCTGTCGCATTAGGTTAAAATCTAATGGCGACAAGCCCCTTTCCCTTGCTGCCGGGGTAGATATTGAAATTTCAATATTCGTTGTTTTTATATATTGCCGGTCACAAAAAACATACATAGAGCCAGCCTGTAACTGTCTCTGCAGACATTCATATTTTTTAGTTTCCTTAATTATGCTGCTGCTTCTTCTTTAAGTTCATAAAGGTGAAGTTCAAGTTTGTCATTCTGTATTCTGCTGTAGAGCCATCTCAGATTATGAGTCGTGGCAAACAATATGCTCTCTGCAAGAATTTTTTCTTTTCCTCTACACAAAAATCTTTCGAGTTGTTTGAGAAACTTTTTCACATGTTTTTTCTGAACCTGCCTTGCCTGATGTTTTGTCACAGATTTTTTCCATACAAAAGTGTATCTGTTT
>CAVDMD010000127.1:0-5940 GCA_963609975.1 bacterium
ATAACAAATCCGTCAGCTACATCTATTTCGGTGTGAACAGCGGAAACAGCAATACACCAATCAAATGGCGTGTACTGGACGCGGACAAGGCCAACGACGGCACGACGGACGGAATGTTCCTGCTGTCGGAGTATCTGTTGGCATCGGGTGTGAACTTTCACAGCAACAGCAACGCCTATCAGGGCAGCGATGCACAGAAATGGTGCATCGCCTTTGCAGACAATGCAAACAATTTCTCATCGGCGCAGCAGGGCGCTATGCTTGGCATTGCAAAGACCGACTCCCTCGTATACAAGTATGGTGCTCCTTGGGGCGAGAGCAGTTTAACAAAAAACGACAAGCTGTTTTTCCTGTCTGTGCAGGAATTGGCTGACTATGTGGGGGGCTATGATGCTGCACCGGGACTGGCTGCAACAGACACCGCACAAGTCCCGGGCGGGTGGTGGCTCCGTTCTCCGGACTTCAACGATCTTGACTGTGCGGGCGCGGTCTACTCCGACGGTGGTGTGTGGTGCAATTACCATGTGAGCCTCAACTGGGCGGCTCGTCCCGCTTTTAACCTAAATCCGAAATCCGTCCTCTTCACATCTGCCGCAGAGGGCGGCAAGTCCGCCGATGGCATGGACAGCGGTCTGACAGCGGTAACAGATTATGCAGGCAGAGAGTGGAAGCCGGCGCTTTTAGACAGCGACAGAAGCAGCTTCACCGCTTCTGCAGGCAGTGGAGCGACCCTTGAAAATAAATACGGATATTCTGACTGGAGTGTAAGCATTGATTACAGTAAGCGGCAACATCTAAGACTTCAAAACTGAATGTCAGAGTTAAGGTTGCTGAGACTGACAGGACAGACAGCCGGATTAAGGAAATAGAGGCCATAGGATATACGGTTAAATACAGATTCTGCAGATCAGAGAAGGCTTCGGGCAATTATACAGGCAAGAAGACTAAGACATCAGCTTCATGGATTAACACTTCCGGCAAAAAAGGCACTAAGTATTACTACAAAGCTAAGGTCTATGTATATGACGGAGATGAACTCATAGCAAGGACTTTACTTAAACAGTGCAGCTACGGTGTCAGGACGTGGAGCAGGTAGGAGTATACGGTATTTCATAAATCCGGTGCTGACGATGCTTTGGAATTTTCGGGGAGGTGAGAACATGGCTAAGAAATGGTATGCTGTTCTGATGGACTTTGAAGATAAAGATCTTGGCAAAGGCAGCTTTGACAGGGAAGAAGCTGTGTTAATGGCTGAGAGAATAGGCGGGCAGGCTCATGTTGCAGTGATTGAAGCAGAAGATGAAACTGTCTGTATTGAGAAGATATATGTGAACGGTGCGGCTCCGCAGGAATAGAGAGGCGGAAGAAAGGATTTTGTCTGCATTTGGCCTAAACTTCTGAAAATTCAAAATTATTGTTGCATACTCAGTATGTTTCTGTTAAAATCATAGAGAAAGTTTTCCACAATATAACTTGAGGAGGTTATTTATGAAAAAATATTTGAAGTTATTAGCTGTGATTTTAACAATGGCGCTGGTGTTCTCGATGACAGCCTGCGGAGGCGGGCAGGATACGGCAGCCGATGACTGCTGGGCAGATCAGTATGCGGCGCTGATTGAATCCGGAGAGGCAAGGGATTTTGAAGGCTATGAGGCGCTCAAAGCAGAGCTTGACAAAATCAGAGAGGAATGCGGTGCCAATTATGTATACGCATTATCACCATCAAAGGATGGAGCGCCGTCACTTGACGGAGACACAGGTGAGAACGGCAGTTTCATGATTACCGTTGACGGCTCGGCTGATCCTGATGACTGGGCGGTAGATTACGGCTGGGAGATACAGTTTACAGAGGCATGGGAAGGCACTCCTGCGGCAGCAAGATCTGCATGGGACGATGAGGAGGGTCAGTGCTGGTCTGCGTTTGCTCCGGTATACGGTGCGGACGGTAATGTGGTATGCATACTCGGCATAGATTATCCTTGCGGAGAAACCATTGCGGATTATCCTGAATGGAACAGAGATGATGCTTCATGGAACGGATTTGAAGATGAGATTACAGGAGATGTGCCGGAAGCGGTACAGGCTGTAATAGACAGCACCACTGAGCTTGCTGATAAATATGCAAAACAGCTCAGCTACAAATAAATTATAATTATGAGAGGGGCTGCAGCTTAGCCCCTCTTGATTCAAAGAAAGCACATTGAGTGTTATCTCACCTTGCGTGCGATATGTGGAAACGGGAAGTTTAATTCCGTATATTTCCACTTTTTTTATATTCTTTACAGATAAGCCGTCGGGAAAGGACTTTAACAGACCGCAATATATTAAGTTAGTAAAGAAACTGAAAAAAGGAGATGTATTATACATTAAAAGTATAGACAGGCTTGGCAGAAACTATGAGGAGATTCTCAGACAGTGGCACATACTTACCGGGGAAAAAGAAATAGATATTGCAGTTATTGATATGACACTGCTTGATACAAGGAGAGGCAAAGATTTAATGGGTACCTTTATCAGTGATATTATGCTGCAGATATTATCATTTGTAGCAGAAAACGAACGAAGCAGTATAAGGCAGAGACAGGCGGAGGGGATTGCAGCGGCAAAGGCAAGAGGTGTGAAATTCGGAAGGCCCGCCGTTCCTGTACCTGACAATTTTAATGGAGAAAAAAAGAGATAACATTACAAGAAGCCGCGCAGGCCTGTAATATGCCTGCCGGTACATTTTACGGCAGGGCCGGAAAAATAGAAAGCACACTTTAGTATTATGTAAAAGTGTACTTTTGCAAATTTAGAATTGTATAGTCCGGTATATGCATCATATACCGAAATTTGTCAATTTTCAATCCTTAAAACATCTTTTTTTCCCTTTTGGGCAATCATAGAGGGCAAATTTACAGAAAAGTTTTCACAGGCTCCATTCCCTTAGCTGTTTTATTGCCCTTACCATTTCAAGAATACTTGAAATGAAGCTTGACCATAAATACAGTTCAGGGAGAATCTTGGAGTCCCTGTGTCATAGGCATGTCAGAGCTTATTTTATAGAATCCAGATAACCCCGATAAGATTGTATAATCCTGATTATTTCCTCCTCTGAGTCACCTCTCTCTTCACATTTTCTCCGGATATAAGTCATCATATCTAGAACCGAAGCCTCCGGTATCAGGAATGGCACTGCTCTTCCCCCTGCAATCAATTCCAAATCAGCATCCGTCAGGACTGCTTTACCCTCCAAGGCTACTTTATCAGTTTTCTCAAATGAGTCCTTCATAACACATTCCTCCTTCACTGCTCTTTTCTCATATATTAAAGTATAACGGGTCAGTTGTCAAAACAAAAATCCGATTTTTTCTTAATGTACTTTTTGTTGCTTTTCCTTCCCGCTTTTCTGGAAGAGATCTGTTAAATACTTCTGTTACCTGCTTCATCAAATTTTCTTCGTCCCCTGACCGCAGAAAATGCAGCGCACCGAGACTATTGCAAAGTGCTTCAAAGCTTTCCATGCTCCCTTCAGATTTCTTTACGGTGTTCCTCTTCCGTGCGAACATATTTTTGCTCGCTGCGGAAAGAGGCCACCCCATTTCAAGAGTCTTGACACGGCACTGGTATGATGTTTCATCAAAGAACTGCCTGCGATTCATGTCAGTCTGTTTTCCCCGCTTCCTTAAGCTGCTTTTTTAGTGACTCAATCAGTGTGTTCTGTGCCTCATACTTACGAAGAAGTCTTTCGTAGAGTTTTTTGTAATCCTTGTTTTCTGTTTCCTTTTTGGTCTTGCGATTTCTTCCATCGGTGGGTGTCAAAAGCAGAATGCAGTCTGCTTCAGCTTATTGCCGGCCAGGTGGAAAACCCATAGTATATATTTTACAGATAAAAAAATGTTTGACTTTAATATATCGTTTGTATATAATTAATATAAATAATTAAATAAACCTGTTGTAAAAATAAAATATGAAAGGATACATAAGGAGGCGATGGTGTGAATTTATTTGCAGATAATCATAGAGAAGAATTTGATTTTACCGATGGTATGGTATTCAATAAGGTATACGGACAGAATACAGAGGAGTCAAAGCAGGCTCTTATAGCGTTACTTAATACTGTAACAGAAGATAAACCGGACGCATCGGATACACCGATTAAGGATATTAACATATTTAATCCGATTGACTATTCTAAAAGTGAAAATTATTGTCAGGTCGGTTTTGATATCAGGCTTGAAACAGATACAGGCAGTCTGTTCAGTGTGGAGATGGAGAATCATCCTGATAAATATTTCAAAAACAGAATTCTGATGAATATGATGTACCTGTCAAAATTAAATGATGAAATAAATAAAATGACCACTGTGTCATTTGCCGGAGGCAATCTGTTTGAGGATATAGAATCGTATCATAGTGTGTTCGGTTTCAGAGATAATAAAAACGAAAGAGATCTGACTGACAGTGTGAGTTTTCATTTTATAGAGACAGACAAGGTAGACAGGAGCAGGAATGTATCTGATATGACACCGCTTGAGAGATTGTCGCTGTATTTCAGGTATGCAAATGACCCGAATAATGAAGCATTATTGGAGCTGCTTATAGACAGCGGAGACAGGGCAATTGTTTTGGCAGAAAATATATTCAGTAAACTGGCAGCAGATGATATGGCCTATGAGATGATGCTGGCAAGAAAAAAATTCAGGTATCAGTATAATACGGATTTATCCGAAGCCAGAAAAGAAGGCGTTGAGCAGGGCAGATCGGCAGAGAGGATGGATATGGCTAAAGCCTTAAAGGATAAAGGAGTTGATACTGACATAATTGCTGAGGTTTCAGGGCTGTCTGTGAAGCGCATTGCGAATATGTAATTAACTGTGATAAATGAAATTGAAATTTTGGTATATATAGGGGGGGTGTGCATATCTTAACTTAAATATTGTATTATTACTTAAAATAAGTTATAATACAATTAAAAGTTAAAAAGGAGTGTGCGCAATGGAATACCTGAAGCATGTGCTGGGGATACATGTAATATATGATGAGTGTGAAATCAAATCTGTTCCGAATTTTATTGATGCAAGATACAGGCTGCAGAGAGTGTCGCTTGACGGCAGGAAAGCGGTGTTTGTTTATCCTAAAACGGAGCCGGATGCTGTTAATCTGTTAAAAAAGCATCTTGAAAGAATTGAAAATGTGGTGGGAGCTCCGGCAGTACTTGTGCTTAATCATATTACCTACAGACAAAAAGAGTATCTTTTGCGGGATCATATTCCATTTGTTGTTGAGGGGAAGCAGATCTATCTGCCGTTTATGGCAACATATTTACAGAAACGTGCAGATTCGGAAAAAGTAAAAACTTCAGGCATACTTCCATCGGCGCAGTTGCTGCTGCTCTGTTATATCTATCATGGTTGTGGTGAAATGATGACAAGTTATGCAGCGGAAATTCTTGCATTTACGCCTACATCTGTGTCCAGAGCATCAAAACAGCTGGAAGCTTTGGGGCTTTTGCGGACAGAAAAAAGAGGCGTGCAGAAGATAATCTGTTCAGACAAAGATCCCGGAGAGCTTTTTGAAACAGCAAAAGATTATCTGCAAAATCCGGTAAAGCGAACGATATATGTACCCAAAACAGAAATTAAAGAAAAGCCACTTTTCAGCGGATATACGGCACTGTCCGAATATTCGATGATGAATCCACCTGCAGTAGAGTGTTTTGCTGCGGCAAGCATCTCAATATGGGAAAAATCGGCATCTGTAAAGCTTCAGAATTCCGATGAGCAGTGCGCAGTGGAGCTTTGGAGATATGATCCCCTAAAACTTGCAGGTGGAGACTGCGTTGACAGACTGTCTCTTGCTTTGGCGCTTAGGGGAGACAGAGATGAAAGAATAGAGGAAGCTGTTGAGGAAATGATGTCAGATGTCTGGAGGGGAATCGATGGTAAGAGGAATAGAAAG
>CAVDMD010000128.1:0-5917 GCA_963609975.1 bacterium
ATGATTATATTCATATCTAATAATTATACCACAACAGCAGAGGTGTTAAAAGATGTTAAATATATATTCTCGTTTTGAGTTTTGCCTGATAAAAAAGGCCTGTGACATTACACAAACCTTTAAGCTGATATATTGTTAATATCATATATAGTTGCTGATGATTTCGTTCATGGCAATTTCCCATTCATACGGATCAGAAATCGCATCTGTCATGCTCTGCAGCCTGTTTCTGTCCCTTTCGGACAGATAAGCCATACTCTCAGGAGATAATATGCCCATAGTCCTTCTTGCAGCCTGATAAAGCCTTTTGTCTCTGTCAGGCATGGCAAGATAGCGGTCTGTAATCTCCAGCATATAGTCTCTGTCTGTTTTGAGGCTTCCCTCCACGGTCTGCAGCAGATTCGTTATATGGTCGCTGACAAGTCTTGTTTCTATGCCGTCTGAATTTCTGATTAAAGTTCTTATCTCTCTTACCTTGTCATCTTCCGAGCAGAGAATAAAATCACCTTTGAGGTAATCCTCATAAAGTCCCGTCTGAGGCTTTATTGCCGCAGTTCTTATCCTTATGAAGTCGGGATTTATCTCATTTATGACATCCGCCATACCCGCTGCGTTTTTTTCTGTAAGGGCTCTGCCGCCTACGCCGGGCATAAAATATACGGAAAACTCAATTCCTCCCGCCTTGACATTTTTGCCTGCCGTAATCTCCTCCGCTGCGGTAACCCCTTTGTTTATGAGTTTAAGCACCTCATCCGAGCCTGATTCAAAGCCCGAATGTATCCTGTCAAGTCCTGCCGCCTTGAGCTCTGCAAACTCCTCTGCGCTTACTTTGGCAAGATTCTGCGCCCTGCCGTATGAGGTTATCCTTGTAATCTGCGGAAACGCCTGTTTCAGATATATCAGAACATCACTTAACCGTCCTGAGCTTAATGCGGTTGTGTTGCCGTCCTGAAGAAACACGCTGCCGTCGCCGTTAATAAGCCAGTTGGCAACCATATAAAAACTCTCACGTTCTCCTTCGGCCGCCTGCGAAAGCTCTCTGTTTATTCCTGCAATATCCCAGCCGCCCTCTGTAAGCCTGTAGTTTTCTATTCTGCCTGCTATATACACCATATTGTCAATATCCGCCTTGATGCTGTCCGCACTGTAGGCCTTAAATCCCGTATGCCTGTAGAGCTGACAGAATTTACACCTGTTCCATGTGCAGCCCTGCGTCACCTGAAGCAGCAGACTGTTTGCTTCACTTGGCGGTCTGATAGGTCCTATTCTGAATGACCTGTCCTTACTTAAATCTTTTATTTCCTTATCCATCAATATTACCGTTTCTTCTTAATTTGCACAAATATTATAGTACGCAAACAAAGCAGCGCATATCTGAAATTATGTATAAAAAATTTTTCAAAATCTGTGGATAACTTTGTATTGACAAAGAATACAAGGCCGCATAATGTTGTGATTTCAATGTGTTCGCATATTTTCACTATTCACAGGCAATCTTGGATAAAATCGTATACAATTCTTCGTTTTCTGTGGGAAAAGTGTGGCAATGTTGAAAACAAAACCTTTATACTCTGTGGATAACTTCCGTGAAATATGCAAAATGCAAAATGTTTCTATACACTTTTTACATAAATTTCAAAGTACAAATATGCTTATTTTCAAACAGAATTTGCTCATACCATATCTTGTGTTCTCAGATTATTGCAAATCAGCAAATCACACTGATTACAGATAATATGTCTGCATACTCTGCTCTATATATGGATAATTGCATCAGCTATCTCAATCTCTGCTCTGCTGCTTCAAAAGCTCCTCAAGCTTATCTGCACATATAAAGCAAACTTTTTTCGACCTTATTCCCTGTTTTCTCTGCCGCCGTCGGGAGTAATGCAAAGCTTAACCTTTTCGATACGTCTGTCTTTAACCGACTCTATCTTAAACACCAGATTTTCATACTCTATTACCTTGTCCTCTGTTTCTTCCTCGTCAGGCAGATCGCCCAGAAGCTCAATAACAAAGCCTCCGAGGGTTTCGCTGTTTTCTGTCGCAAGCTCAAGTCCCAGCTCCTCATTAATATCATCAAGGTCGGTGTTTCCGTCTATCAGATATGTGTTTTCGTCAAGCTTGACGATTTCTGTTTCTTCTTCGTCATATTCATCGTCTATATCGCCCATAACCTCCTCAATCAGGTCCTCCATGGTGACAATGCCTGCAAAGCCGCCGTATTCATCTATCAGAATTGCAATGTGCTGCTTGGTTTTCTGAAGCTCAAAAAACAGAGTGTCTATTTTTTTGGTTTCAGGCACGAAATATGCCTTGCGCAGTATACTGCGTATATCCACATTTTCAAATCCGTCATGGTAGGCTCTGATCATATAGTCCTTGACATGAAGTATTCCTATAATATTGTCGCTGTCCCCGTCGCATACAGGTATTCTTGAATACTGAAGCCTCATCAGATCCTCTATAAAGTCCTCTATGGGATCCTGAATATCTATCATAAACACATCTGTTCGCGGAGTCATAATCTCATGAGCAAGCTTGTCATCAAACGCAAATATCGCATTTATCATCTTCTTGCCTTCTTCTCTGATTTCTCCGTTTCCCTGTCCTTCTTCAAGAATAGACATAACTTCTTCTTCTACATCATTTTTCTGTTTTGAAAACCATCTGGGGGCCATAATTACTTCCTTTCTTCCGTTAATCAGGTTATTTCCTCTTGCAGAGCATATAGTTTTTTTTGACCTTTTTCGGGAACTTTATCCTCAGTATCTGCTGCGGGTGAGGCGCTGACTTGATCGGCTCATCCTCCTCGTTGTGCATATATGAAAGCTCCATTGCAAATGTATCGCAGTCCGGACCGAATACTTCAATCTCATCTCCGATATTCATTTTGTTTCGCTGCTCCACAACCGCAATACCGGTATCATCATCATATTCCAGAACAATTCCCGTAAAGCTGTAATCTCTGGTATACTCGCTGGTCTGGTAGTTCTGATCCTTATTGGTAGGCCTGTCAAAATAAAAGCCTGTGGTAAATTCTCTGTGACTTGCCATTTTGAGATCCCGCATCCACTCGTCGCTGTAGCGATATCCTGCCGGGTCTGCATAATATGCGTCAATAGCCTTGCGGTAGGCTCTTACGATGCTGGCAACATAGAATATGCTTTTCATGCGTCCTTCGATTTTGGCTGACGAAATACCTGCCTCTATCAGCTGCGGAATATGCTCTATCATGCACAAATCTCTCGAATTCAGTATATATGTGCCTCTGCCGTCCTCCTCCACAGGATAAAACTCATCGGGACGTTTTTCTTCAACCAGTCTGTATTTCCATCTGCAGGGGTGAGCGCACTGTCCTCTGTTGGCATCGCGTTCAATCATATAGTTGCTGAGAAGGCATCTGCCCGAATAGGATATGCACATTGCTCCCTGTACGAAGGCCTCAATATCCATACCTGCGGGGATGTTTTTTCTCATCTCTGTAATTTCATTAAATGTCAGTTCTCTTGCAAGCACCACTCTTTTGACTCCCTGCCTGTACCAGAAACCCGCGGCAGCGTAGTTTGTGGTGTTTGCCTGAGTGCTTAAATGAAGCTCTGCCTTTGGTATTATCTCTTTGACAATCTCTATCACACCGGGATCCGATACGATAAACGCGTCTATATCGATATCTCTTATCCTGTTTAGATATTCTCTCAGAGGCTCGATATCCTCGTTGTGCGCATAAATATTAAGCGCAAGATAGGCTTTTGCATTGTTTTTGTGGCAGTATGCCACGCCTTCTCTGATTTCATCAGTTGACAGATTGCCGGCTCCGGCTCTGAGGCTGAACAGTTCTCCGCCAAAATATACGGCGTCTGCGCCGTAATCAACTGCAAATCTTAATTTTTCCAGATCTCCCGCAGGAGCCAGTAATTCTATTTTTTTCATAAAGTAATGACTCTTTCTATTTCAGTATACTTATCGCAACTCCGTCCCCGACGGGAAGAAGCGCGGTGTCTGCATAATCAATGCCGGTAATATATTCGACAAACTCTCTCATTTTTCTGATGTTGGTTTTGTATCTGCCGGTTTCATCATATTTGTCTGAAACCACGCGGGCTTTGAAAAGCACATTGTCAGAAACTATGACCGCGCCTTTGCTGCAGTGTCTGACCGCCGCATCAAAGAAGCGTCTGTAGTGGCTTTTGGCAGCGTCTATAAAGACGAAATCATATGACCTGTCAAGGCCGCATACAATATCCTCTCCGTCGCCGCAAAGCACCTCTATACGGTCTGAAAAGCCAAGCCTGTCAATATTGGCGCCTGCAGTGCGGGCTGTTTCCTCTTTGACCTCAACTGTTGTAATCTCCGCATCACATACAGCGGCAAAGCAGCTTGCCGAATAGCCTACCGCCGTGCCTATTTCAAGTATTCTCCGGGGCTTCATAATTCTGAGCAGACTCAGTATAAGGGTTTCGGTGTCAGGGAGTATTACAGGGACTCTGTGTTTTTCGGCCTCTGCTCTGAATCTGCCAAGCTCCTCGTTTACGGGTCTGTAAAACGATGTGATGTAGCCTGTCACCTCGGGATTGATTATATTTGTGTAATTGCTCATATGAATTCAGTTTTCCTTTTCTGATTTTTCGTAGGCTCTGTAGTAGGCTTCCTTGTCCTTCAGGAACTGATTGTAGTCGCTTGAAAAAGCCGCGCTTCCGTCAAGTTTTTCGCTTACGACAAAATAAAGGTAATCGGTTTCTGCCGGAGATATTGCCGCCTTGATGGCGCCGATTCCCGGACTGCATATAGGTCCGGGAGGCAGTCCTGTGTTTTGGTAAGGGTTGTAGTCTGACTCGACCGCTATATCATCATAGGTAAGATTAACCTTGTCCTCCTGCAGTATATATGATATGACCGAATCCATCTGCAGAGCCATGCCTTTGTCAAGTCTGTTGTATATAACGCTTGAAACAAGCGGCATATCCTCGGAAATCCCCGCCTCTCTTTCTATGATGGAGGCAGTTATAATTATATCTCTGAGTGAATGTCCCGCAGCTTTGGCCTGACTGATTATATCGGGAGTAACCATTTCTTCAAAACGGTCAAGCATGGATATAATTACGGTTCCGGCATCCACGCCCTCCTCAAACGAATATGTGTCCGGATAAAGAAATCCCTCAAGCCTGTACATGGAGCGTTCGTTGCCTTCGAGAAAATCATATGTGCTGAAATCTCCGTACTGCGCCTCGTGCATAAACTCATCGTAGGAAATAATACCTGCATCATCGAGGTTTCGCGCTATTTTTTCGACGGTCTGCCCCTCTACAACAGTGAAATTGTGTGATATTGTATCACCGTCACTTATCATCTGCATCATCTGTTTCATGCTCATAGACTGTGAAAACCCGTAGGTTCCGGCCTTGTATGTGCCGTCGTAGCCGTAAAGCTTTGAAAGCACTCTGAACACGCCCGGTTTTTCGATAAGGCTGTTTTGTTCAAGTACGGCGGCTATCTGCACAGTCCCGCTGCCCTCGGGTATGGCTGTTACGATAATATCTTCGGAAGTTTTGTCAACAGGACGTCCCCCTGACATAAGCACAATAAATACAACTGCAATTACAACTGCTGCTGCGACTATAGCTGCGATTATTATTTTTTTCATATATTGTCCCTCTATCTTGCCATATACTGGAACAGGACGTAAAATATACGCCCCGTTTTAAGTTCCCTTTTTTTATAATATAGGAAATATCGCTTTAGAGATATTTCCGTATATTTCAAAGAAAGCACCTTGAATGTTATCGCACCTTGTGTGCGATATGTGGAAATAGGAATTTTAATTCCGTATATTTCCACTTTTTTATAATACAGGAAATATCAATTTGTAGATATTTCCTGTATTCCCAATTTCTCTATTTCTTTGACCTTCCTAAGT
>CAVDMD010000129.1:0-5848 GCA_963609975.1 bacterium
TGATTAACGAGCTTGTTTGCTTTATCTGATGATACTGTAGCAGTTGTTTTGGTTACTTCCTGACCTGATTCGTTTTTAACCGTTTCAGTTTTAGTTTCCTTGACTGTTGCAGCTGTTGTTCCGTCAGCAGTTGTCTTGACATCATCTTCTGCAGGAGTTACAGTTGTGCCACCTCCGCCGGTTCCTCCTGATGAAGAATTTTGCGTTTTAATGGTGACTGCATCTGAATTTTGCGTTGACCAGAATGTTGAATCAAAACTTCCATCCAATCTCTGTTTCGTATTTTCTACAACAGCATATGGTCTGATACGGAACTGATATGTGCTGCCGGCAGACAAACCTTTAACTTCATAGGATGTCTCCTCTGTATCCGCAATCTTTTTCCATGCAGACCCGGACTCCTGATATACAGCATATTTTTCTGCTCCCAAGCTGGTTTCCCATGAAAGTTTTACGCTGTTTTCTGTAATATCTCCGGCCTGAACTGTTTTAATATTTGCCGGGCGAACCTCGAAATTCAATGTCTTCTCGCCATAGTAGCTGTTGTATGCAACCAAACGAATCGTAGCGACTCCAATGTCTGTGTTATCGGAGTAATATGCCACATAGTCTCCATAGGTTGACTGATTCAAAAGTTCATTTCCGTCTGCATCTGTCACTGTCACTTTCGGACGACGATCCTCTCCGTCATAGTATCCGTACTTATATGCCAGTGTAGTTGTCAATGTGTTGATATCAACTCCCGTCCAGCCACATTCATGCAGTTGATGATTCTCGTCATAATATGAGTTCTGACACCGATAATCACTGTCATAGCTGTGATTATGATATTTCACATTGGTTCCGTATGACTTTGTGATATTACATTCTTCGCAGTAAGCCATTCTGGTACCATTTTGAGTACAGGTTTCTGTCGTGAAAGATAGTGTATTATGAAGCAGTCCGTCATCTCCCGTATGCACAACTTCTTCCTCTATGGTAATCCATCCTGTTTTAAGAGTTCCGTTAAACAGATATACCTGCTTTTCGCCGGATTTTACGACTCCGGTATATCCGCTTTCAGATGCTGCAACAGCTTCACCGCAGATACTGCACGTCAGCGTCTTTTCTGACAGGTCATAATTACTGTCTTCAGTAAATTTATGTCCTTCTGTTACGCAGGCGGATGCATACATTGTAAATGTGTCAATACATTCTGACTTACCGGTCGTTGCATCTGTTAAATCATATGTCTTTATGGTAAGTGTATCCTCAGCAGCTTCCACTGTAAGGTAAGTTGCATTAAAATCACTTGTTGCTTTGTAATCAAACGGCAGTGTCGTGTCTATCGGGTAGCTTTTTTCTCCGGAAGATCCGCAGATATAGTATACAATGCCGTCTCCGCGGTTGCAGGTTTCATTTTCCGCATTATAGCTGTCCGAGCGTTTTCCGTTTATCAGTGCGGCAGTTCTTGCGTATGAATGATCGTGTCCGCTGAATACAACATTGATTCCGGCTTCCTGCAGATACGAAGGCGTTAACTCGTTCATTCCCAAATTGTCGGTTGCCGTTGAGTTTGTATAATATGTCGGCTGATGCATCGCAACTATCTTCCACTTTGCACTGCTCTTCTTAGCATCTGTCACAAGCCATTCAAGAGCCTTTTTGTAGCCGTCCAAACTGTTGTAGCTGATATTCGCCACATATACATTCCCATATTCTATGGAATAGTAGCCTTTGTTTGGCATCCGGTATATTTTCTGCGCAATGCTTCCGTCATCACCCATGTTGTTTTCATGGTTTCCGAGGGCATAAATCATGTCCTGATCCCCCAGCCCCGACATCAGCGTCAATGCATTCTTCCAGTGGCTGTAGCTGTATGCCTGATCTACCAAATCTCCTGTTTGAATTCCGAAGGCATATTTCCCATTCTTCAATTTGTTGATAATGGCGTTAATATTGCTCGTGTCACTTGCCTGGACATCACCAAGCACGAAAAAGTCAGTTGTGCTTCCGAGTGCTTCCACAGTAAAGCTTGCTGCTGCTTTCCATTCTCCGTCACCGTAGCGATACTGATAATAGTATTCTCCCGGCTGGAGATTCGTCAGTTTTACGGAATTGATTTGCGCGGTTACAGCCTCTGAAAAACTGCTTCCGCCAAACTTTATTTCCTCGGTGTCCACTGCAATTAAAGCTGCATTATCCAAAGCCTCTGCAGTCTTTGCATAACGGAATTTCACTTCTTTCTGAATGCTTGAAAGCCATGAAAGCTGTTTTGCTGTACTGCCGCTTCCACAAGCTGTGAAAACAACCGGGCTTTCCTCTGCATCTGTGCCGAAAATCGAAACCGTTTCGTTGAAGGATATGCCGCTGTCGCAGGAGGCATATACAACAAGCTGCTGCGCACTGGCAAGCAAAGCGCTGCTTACCTGCCATTTGCCGGTTTCATCTGTCGTTCCTAACTGCGTTCCATCCTGCTTATAGATATCAGCTTCTGCTACAGGGTTTCCCTCTTTGTCTTTAACATAGATGTATCCAGCCTTTGTCATGCCCTGATAAAGCAAGTCGCTGGAAACCGTATATGGTGCTTCAACCTTTAACCTTGCCTGAGGAAGTGAGAATCCGCCATGGTAATTGGTTGTGTCTGCTTCCGCTTGTGTTTTGGCGGTCTCAATCCCTGCCGTAACCGTATAGGAAAAATAGCTTCCTGCAGCAAGGTCTTTGTCAATATCAAATATGATTGTCGCAATATCGCATTCTCCGGTTTTGTTTCCGGTTGCAGTCACCTCAAAGGTTACGGTATTATTCACTTCATCGTATTCTGCAGAGCCTGCTTTATACGAGAACCCGTCTGCAGCTGTTATTTCATACCCGCCATTTTTATATCGGTTATCCACCTGTATGGTTGTGGTGAACTTATCAATATTCGTCGCATCTGTGGTATGAACAGTCAGTGGCACACTGCCCCCGAGTGGTGCGAAGTCTGCATCTGTCGTCAGTGAATATGTCGGATATGTACTTTCATTTCCATTAACAGTGAAATTATATGTCTTGGAACTCTTGTTACCGTTTTTGTCAGACAGTAGCAGCCTTATGGAGTGCTTTCCGTTTGCAAGAGTTACGTCCGTGCGGATACAATCCGAACCATAATCTATAACGGTTCCCGCTTTGCCGTTCATCAGCTCCCCATCCACATACAGATAGCACGCATTATAATCAAGTCCTACAGGATCAATTCCGCTTGCGCCTTTAGCATCCTCCATGTAGAACGTGTAGCTTTCTTGATTTTCTGTTACGGTTATCCCGTCATAAAAGCTTGTGTTATTTCCAAGCAAGGCATCTTTAATTACAGGTGCATCGGTATCCTCATTAACCGATCCGTAAATGAACATCAGGTCGTCGAAATACACACTGCCTTTTAGGTTCTTTATATTAACTTCGGTCCCGTCGCCAAGATATTTACCATGGGATTTCGTAACTTTTTTCTCACCATACGAGAGAATATCATTTCCATCTGTTCTCATCAGACGAATTGCCTCACCGGCCGGAATTTGGAACGTACAGCCATCATAGCTAGACAAATCTGCGGTGCAGAAATACCATGTTCCTTCTTCACATACCGTCAAACCCCCATATGAACCATCTTTCGGAAAAGTCACATTTATCTGCGGCCCAAAGTCAAATTGCGTCGTAGCATTCAAATCCCCATTAGGATTATAGATATTTAATCTAACGCGAAGCCATAGATTAGGAGTGTTTTCCGGAACCCAGACCCAAAGGCCGATAGCCGTAGGATGCCCCGGTATATCCACTGCCTCGGTCGTCCCTACATTTGCTCCTTCCGTAATTCCAGTGGCACATTCTGAAAAATCATAATTTACCTGCAGGGCATTGCTCCCGCTATGCACAGGATATCCTTCAGTAGCGCTGACGATTCTTGCGGTTTCATTTCCTCCTCTACCATAAAATAGTCTTGTAAGAAGGCCTGTCGCAGCTATTTCCTGACTTCCTCCACTTCGCCCGATTATATAATCGTTTTCATCTAGGCCATAGTATTTTTCTAGAGTTTTTCCATCTGCCGGCGCCTCAAAATCCAAGGCTTTTACAGGATCTGTTCCCACCTTCACCTGAATGCTTCCTGATATGCTGCTGTCGCCAGAATACTTCGCCTTTACAACACCGGAACAGGTTACAGCAGAGTTGCCTGTAAAAAGATACTCGCCATCGGCAAATTCAACCGATCCGATTACTGCATCAGAGTTTTCATCATCGTTTGTCAAAATCCACGCAATATCACCATCTTTTAGGACAACTTCTCTGTTCTGATACCTTACTTGCAGCCCGAGGTTTGAAGATTTGCCTCTGCCGACATCTTCGCTGGATTTGGAAAATGTGATACTGTCAGGTGCCGCAATGGTAATCGTTGAGGTGCCGCACACTTCTCCCCCATAATTCAGATTCACTGTAACATTACCGCAGGTTCCGTTAGAAACGAATTTGCCCTGTGAATCTATTGTTCCATACTTATTATCCGCAAGGCTCCAAGTAGCACCCTCAGGAATTGTCACTGCGTTTCCTGCACTGTCAGCTCCAAGTGCTTCAAACTGCACCGAGCTGTTTGGAGTATATACGGATGCATTCGGTGTGATCGATGCTCTTGCAAACGTCCCGTCGGGCGCTGCTGTTGATACAACCAGCAGGCATGAGCTTATCGCACGGGAATAGCCGTCAGATGGATGACTTACAGACTCCACGCTGTTTGCTCCCTCATATCTTGCACACCATTCTGCTGAGCCGCTTCCGTCTAGCATAAGTGCATTTACGCACCCTTGCGCAATCATATAATCTGCGACCTCACTCCATGTATAGCCGCAGGAAATCGGATAGCTGTTTCCGTAAGTGCAGAAGGTAATTACATTTCCGTCTTCTTTGATGCCGACGGCTGCTCTGCTGTAGCTGCTATCCGTCAGGGTAATGCCCTTTTTAGCCACATTTTCTCCGTCAGCAACTATCGGTTCCCATCCGCCTATAGCGTAGTCCAAGTCACTTGTATCTGTACTATCCGTAATTATAGCCTTCCCGTCTTTGTCAATTGCGAAATAATATTCTCCGCTCGCATTCTTATATGTAATGCCGTCAATTACGAGAACATGCGTCGGCTCCCCGGTCCCCATATTGTATATGTCCCCAGTCAGAGCACCCACAACCTTGTAATTCGGATATTTTGTCTGATTTACATCAAAATATGCCTGCGCTTTTTGCGCCTGCTCCGGCAATGTCATCATCTGCCATGCTATATCGTTACCGTTTATAGTAGAGTAACCCGCATAACATGACATAATCTTAATTGTATCTGTTCCGGCCAAATCAACTTCTGTCAGAAAATCAATATTCTGATCTGTACCGGAAGTATTATTTGTAGTAATTTTATGCTCATATGCACCGGGGGCAAGCTGAGATTTCACATCAGAAACGAAAACTCTGCCATCAAAGACTTCATCCTGTCCACCAATTGCATATCCTGCTATGCAGAATGCCCCCACCATTGAAACAATCAGGAATATAGAAAGTATAATGTTTCTCCATCGTTTTCTCATATAACTTTTTCCTTCTCTTGCATTTAATCATCTTTCTTTGCTTAGGATTTATCTCTATCACAACGGTACAGTATCTTTAATCCTTTATTTTTATCTATTGTAATAGTGATATTTAAGGCAATTGCCCACCAATAAATTATTGGCAGGCAACCACTTATTTATTTATGTCATAGCAAATTAGATATGACATAGAAGGCAATTACACCTTATTTCCGATATTATTTACTCCATGTTCTGGTGCTGTATTTGCTCTGGCTCAGTGTTGTCTGTCC
>CAVDMD010000130.1:0-5840 GCA_963609975.1 bacterium
CAAACATAAGCTGTCTGCTGAATGGATACAAAATAGTATTATTTTTATTCATCATACTCCTAACGTACCTTTCTTTACATCAAAAGAGCCGTTCAGGAAGTTTTGCCTACATACAAAGTATATCACTGCACATATCGGATTTCAACAGAATAATATCATTGTTCCAGTAATTTCCCTGCCCCTACAAGCAAAAAAACATCAAGTATAAACAGATCAAACAGATCCTCATCACCCTGCCTGTTCTGCCTGCTGTGGATATAATAGCATAATCAAGGTACCAAAAAAGGTGCATAATAAAACACACCTTAATCACGATTTTTACTTATTAGGCTTTCTCATCCCATTATAAAAAGCGTGTTTCCCCTCCACGCTTTTTATACCTTGTCACTTTTTGAAAAAATATGCTGCATACTTTAAGCCAAAAACTATACCAGAGCCTCGATTTCTTCTATGCTCAAGCCTGTGTGCCTTGCAATCTTCTCTACAGGCTCATTGTCACGAATCAGAAGTCCCTGAACTCCCCGTTGTACGAATACCTGTCATTGCCGTCAAACAGCACATCGTCACTATAGTATGAGCTGCGCCTTCTTCTGTAAGAATTTTTACCTTGATCAGTGCGAATTTTCCACTGATAGTCATCAAACAGACTCCTGCAGTCATCATCATACAGAAGCTGAGGTTCTTGCCGGTCAATCACACCGGCTATCTCATCAATGTCCCGGCGATAGAAAATCCCGTCTGTAATGCAGCAGAATATAAATATGCCTGCATATTTTTTGCAGTCCGCCTGCTCGGGGTGCAGCTTTCTGCAGCCTCCGATAATTTTAGCAAGATCCTGCAGCTGCATTTTTTTAATAATGCGATTATAATCGAATATCTCAAACAGCAGATCCCTTGTCTGCCGCACAAGCTGCTTCCGTAATTCCTCCTCGCTGCTTTCGGCAGTTTCATATTCCATGTTTTCTGAAGCTGCTTTTATGTCTTTTATCGTTTTTTCCGCGCGTATTCTTCTGAATATGTCATCATATGACGACCCCATGTTCTTTGACTGTCTCAAAGCATTGACGCTTCTAAGATACAGCTCCGCCTCCGTTATATCAAAGCTGTCATCTCTGAAGCAGCGGTCTCTGAAGTTTTTAACCGCCTCCAGCCTGGCGGGCGATGTCCTGCCCTCAATGATAACGCTGCCGAAAAATCCATCGGCTGACAGCAGTGTTCTGTCAGGCGGCATCCATGATATGTACTGCCGGACTTTGTCATGCACACACTTTATTTTAGGGGCTGTGAGCTCGCGCATATTTACCAGAAATACCGCCCCGATCAATGGAAACCCGTATACGCAAAAACAAAAACATACTATGCGCAATTCACCGTCTATCACTATATCAAACAGTTCTAATACTGCAATTTCCGGACCCATTACCGCCAGAAGCAAGCCTACACTGTAAATAATCCAGAAGCCAATTTTCACACCTTTCAAATCATCATCAAACTCTACCGAAACATATTCAATATATTCTTCCGTATCCTTTGGTTTTTTGTCCATGCTGCCCTTGTCTCTGCTGAAATCCGCCCTGATGGTTGTCTTTTTTTTATAGCATATCAACACTATCAGGCTTACAACTATTGCACTTATCATTTAATAATCTCACTTTCGTCTATACTGTATTCCTTACACAGATAGGTTCTGTTTTTATAGCATATTCTCATTTCATTTGTTTTGTCATCATAGCTGATCCAGCCTTTTGTGCCGTCATCAAATTCTATACTCCGTTTGTTAAACATGTTTTGGATCTCTCTGTCTGAACACACTGCTCCGGCAGCTGCAAATTCCTCTATCGGATCAATCCCCTTATATATTATATATGTCACATAACCGAACACCAGCTCGCCATCGTAAATACAGGCGCAATATTCACCGTAACTGTCTATTTCGTTTCCATTGCCGTCATAAAAAAATTCTGCCGTTCCGTCCGGTATGTCAGGGATTTCAGATGTCATAAAAATCAAAAAAGCAATTCCGAGAGCCAAAGCGGCAGCGGCGGCTATAACTGCAGGTAATCTGCTCTTTTTTGCCCTGACATTTTGGCTTGCAGGCGAATTTCTGAAGTTCGAAGGTTTGTGTGATTTTTCCTCTTCTATATTTTTTTCGGACAGCTGCTGCAAAACCCTGTTCACGCAGTTTTCTCTCAGGCTCGCAGAATCTTTCCAGTTGCCAAGTTCATCAAATATATCGATACATTTCTGCAGCTTCAAAATATCATCACCTGAAGCCAGTTCCACCGCTGTCAGGTATTTTTCTTTATTAAGCCTTGTCTGTTTCTCATGCTCCTGCAGGGCCTGTATATGCCGTGTCAAATCATCTATACATCTGTCCGCAGTGCCTGTTATTTCCGGAAAATCAAACAGGGACAGAATATGTTTTTCAACAAGCTTAATAAATGCCGCTGTATTTTTCACGAATTCCTCTGTGCCGGCTTCGTATGCGGCTTTGGCATATGCTTTCGGAAATTCCGCGCACTGCCGGGTGCAGATTCTGTCTGCACACCCGAGTTCAACCGCCAAGCTCTGCAGAATGGCTGTTTTCAGGTTTGTTTCAATGCCTGTTTCCTCTAAATATACTGCAACAAGGTATGCGGCAAAAATATTAAAGTCCTCCGACCCGCTGTAATCTGCCTGCATCAGCCGGAGATATTCTCTCATTCTGCTGTAGTTATCCTCAAGGTCACTGTTAACATATGTGCTCATATTTCCTGCTGCCTCTCAAGTCTCCTCTCTATTTCCCTGTTCATCTTGTCATAGGAATTGAAATCCTCGTTTTTAATGTTAATCCCTGCTTTTCTGACAAGCTTTACAAGCATATTCATAATATCATTTGCACTGTATCCGTCGGGCTTGTATTCGCTGTCTGCAGTAAATTCTTTGATTACTGAATGTGATACACTTGCAATATTATGAGCCACAGGATTTCTTAAAAGCCTTTCTATTTCTCTCAGTTCTTCTACAAGCGCTAAAACTTCCCTGTCCGATGAAATTACATTCAAAAGCTTTGCAAACTGGTCATTTGAAACGAAACGCCCTACATTCACTATAATTTTTGCTTCTTTTACATTGCTGTCTTTCTCCGCCGCAGACTTCCACCTGCGTGTAAATATCCCTTTTTTCTGCATTTCAGGATCAAGATATGTTATATTATCAAGATTGTAGCCACAGATTTTTTCAATAATCCTGATAACCGATATAAATACAAGTGGGGTAAGACCTCTGATAAAATCTATATATTCGTTCTTTTTAAGTTTGAGGTACTGCAAAATGGTATACTCAGCAATCCTGCACTCCTCCCTGCTCTTAAAAGGAAATATATCATAGCTGTCATTTTTCATAAGCCTGTCACAGGCGTTCCTGTCAAGTCTTAACCTTAATGCGCCGGCTCTGATAAGCCGTACTGCATCCTCATTTATGAAGCCTTCCATATCCTCTGCAATTCTCAGCGCCGCAACGTAGTCATAGGCGTTTATATGCTTCTTTATAATCTCCTTTTTCATTCTTGCAGCCATGTTTATGCTGGAGGAGACGGTACATCTGTTTTCATAATCCTCTGCATTGTCCTCATTAAGCTCCCACTGCAGGTCAACCAGATAGTCGCCTTTAACATCTTCTCTGCTGTCGTTGTATGCTTTTTTAGGCGATGATACCTGTACCGGGATTTTATTTTTTTCAGACATTGAAGCAATAACCTGCAGCGCACTTTTCATTGCAGGGGTCCCGGAGGACACATTAAGCAGGAGTCTGCAATCCCCGTTTTCAGCCAGAATCCCGTTTATAATATGCTGAAATTCATCTAAAAATATATCGAAAATATGCACATCCACAAGCTCAGGTCTCCTTATCACCTGAACTTCAAAATCCATATCGCACAGCTCTTTTAATTTATCAAGGCAGTAAGTATATCTGCTGTCCCTGTCCTCAAGCTCGCACATTTCCTTTGACATATAAAGATATATCACATCAGGTCTGTATGTTCTTGTAATATGCAGCAGCGCTCCGTCGTGCTGTCCTGATATCGGGTCTGTGCTTCCAACCGGTGAAAAAAGTATTGTCCTCATAATTCTCTCCTAAACTATTATCACTTCATCATTGTATACTGTATCGCTTGTGCCGATAAGCAGAATTTCGTTGCTGCTGTTCAGCCTGTACATTCTCACATTGTCCTCATCAGCTATAATCTTCCTTATTCCGGAGATTACCTCACTGTACATTCTGTTTGTAAGTACAGCCTCAAAAGCGGATTTCTGCACTCTCCTGCCGTAAGACTCAAGCAGCCTGACCATCGCAAGCCGTCTCCTGTTATCAATTATATCATATATAATCAAAACAAGCTTCCTGTTATCATCATCAACTATATCAGAAAAATCATATCTTTGAACACTATATACGCTCATAGCCTGTCACCTTATCATTACCGGCATATATACACCGGCATCTTTTTTGCTGATGCTTTCGGCAAGCTTATGGCACTGTATGCTCATAGCCTCACGAAATGTATATTCATTGCTGTCATACATAAGATATTTCATTTTTCCGGTCAGTTTCTTTTCAAACTTATCTATAAATTTCTTCATTGCATCATTATGAATATATACTCCGACATTATCATCATCACATTCAAAATCATCAAATGACAGTTCATTGCCCTCAATCATACTCATAGCAACAGAGTCAACTATAACGGCGCGCCACTCCTCCATCATATCGCTTGCAAGAGAGGGGCTGCCGTCTCTTGGTTTATGCAAAAATCCCAGATAAGGATTAAGCCCCTGTATCTGAAGCTTTGAAACTATTTCATACAGAAGCAGTGTATATCCCAAACTTATAAGGGAGTTAAAAGGATCTCTGGGAGGCCTTCTGTTTCTGCCGTAAAATTTGAATTCGGGCTTAATCACATTGCTCAGGATATCAAAATATATCCTCGCCGCATTTCCCTCATACCCCATTATTTCAGCATTGGTCGTACCGCCGGCTGCCTTTAGCTTGAGCTGCTTCATTACAGCAATCTGCCTGTCAAAAGACTCTTTACGATCCCTCATATACCTCCTTGATACAGTGATTTGATTACTTATCTTTGCCATCGCAATTTTCCCTGCAAGCTCCAGAGTATATTCCTCATCATCAAATACAGCAAACTGCCTCCTCATTTGAGTTATTTTGCTGCCGTCAGTAGATTCAAGCCTGCCGAAATATCTGCCTCTGCTTGAGAAAAAGCACACAGGCACATTGCCTGCAAGCAGCTCCTGCATACACCTTGTAGTTATGGTGGAATTACCGAATACGGATATGGACTCTACGGTTTCCTTGGGAATACTGGTCATAAGGTTGTCCTTTTGTTTTATGACAAATCTGCCCCCATCAACACCCATTACAGAGCCATTGTTTGTAATATACACATGAGACATACAAGCACCTCCATTCATAAACAGCACTGATTAACGTCCCCTATCGGGGTCTTTATTTATATATAAAAAAGCCTTGACATTCCTATGGGGCTGGGGTGTTTCCGTCCCCTATCAGGGTCTTTCTTTTTATATAGTTCACAGAGAGCTGCACGAAAACTGCAGCGACGTTTCCGTCCCCTATCGGGGTCTTTATTTATATATCCTTTTTCAGGGCGATAATTACGTGTGACAAAACAACCAGTTTCCGTCCCCTATCGGGGTCTTTATTTATATATTAACAAGTTACGACCCAGACGAAATCAACAAGGCTAGTTTCCGTCCCCTATCGGGGTCTTTCTTTTTATATTTGATGAAGGGGATGAGAACAATGCTGTCCAAAGTTTCCGT
>CAVDMD010000131.1:0-5793 GCA_963609975.1 bacterium
TGCCTGCAGAGGACATAGAAAAGCTATAATATAATTACCCTGGTCAGGGCATTTTGTAACAGTCGGTTTAATCTTAATCGGCTGTTTTTGTTATGGGACAAAACAGTTAAAGACAGAAAGGGCGAAGTATGAAATACCCTGAACAGGGTGTTTTGCTGTGACGCAGGAAATTTTAAGCGATTGCCCTGTTAACACCCCTAATACTCTTGGCTTACTGCGGATTTCTTGGTATAATGGTTCTGCTATTGAAATTCTCTCGACACAGCTCGCGTATTTCAACAGCATATATATCTGAAACAAACGAAACGGATTCTGCAAAGCCGTTTCATCAGGAGGCGCAAAATGGACTACATAAAATTCGGCAGCGGCAAAAATAACTTTGTGATACTGCCCGGACTTGCAATACACAGTGTGATAGGGCTTGCCGATCTGATTAAAGATGCCTACAGGGATTTTTCCCAAGAATACACGGTCTATGTTTTTGACAGAGCCAAAGACATAGATGACGGCTACACCGTCAGAGACATGGCAAAAGACACCGCAGAAGCGATGAAATCACTGGGTATTCAAAAGGCTGACATATTCGGCGCATCACAGGGCGGCATGATTGCCCTGTATCTTGCCGTCGATTACCCGAAGCTGGTTAACAAAATGATTCTCGGTTCTGCGCTGGCAAAACCAAACGACACTTTCAGCCGTATCATTGACGAATGGATCAGACTTGCCGAGGCAAAGAATGAAATCGGACTTCTCGAAAGCTTTGCAGACAATGTATATTCCAAGGCCACCCTGCAGGCTTATCGTGAAACACTGATTTCCTCCAATATGGGCATCAGTGACGAGGAATACCGCCGGTTTATCATTCTGGCCAGAGCCTGCCGGACATTTGACTGCAGCGATCTGCTGACTTCCGTCAGCTGCCCTGTTCTGGTAATAGGCTCAAAAGGCGACCGCGTTGTGACCGCCGCAGGCTCTGAGCAGATTGCAGATGCCCTTGGATGTGACATCTACATTTACGACGAAACCTTCGGCCATGGCGTATATGACGAGGCCGCCGATTACAGACAGAGATGTCTGGATTTTTTACTGGACTGAATTTCAGGAGGCACAAATGAGTAAAAAAAGTTTTTTTGCAGATGACGGCTGGGCAATATGGATTGACGGCGACGATACAAGCACAATTTACCTCAACGACTGGTTAAATCCCAAAGGCAAAAGCTTTGTGGACATTGCAATTCACACCCGCAAAATCGGACAGACACGCTCCCTTAATATCTACATACCTTTTGAACTTGCTGCAGATGAGCTTGAGGATATTTCGCTTCTTCTGCGGGACAGGAAGCTTCTCTGCGCAATTTTCAACACAACGTGTATAATAGACTACAAAAAAAACGCCTGCACCTCCGAGCTTGCCTACCATGGCAAAACGCTGGATCTGGTGCATATTTCAGAGCTTGGCTATACACTGACGCCGCTTGCAGAGGGGACGCTTCTGTATGCGGATTTTGAAAAGCTGCAGGAGTTCCTCGTAAATGATGAGGCATATCTCATATTTCGAATCCCGCACAAATCGCTTGACGTTATTTTTTCGCCGAAGCGCGATGTAAAAACCGGCTTTGGCAGACTGCGCAACCTGTTTACAACGCCCGTAAACACCAAAAAATACGGATATTCTGTCAGAATTAACGAATCACGGCAGCTTCCTTCGGAAATCAACCATACAGGCGCATTCCACAGGCAAAAATTCAAACGGGCGTCAATTTCTGCCTGCGTCAACGAAAATTATGAAGTCAACGATCAGAACTGCTTCCTCATCAGGCGACTGGAAGAAAATCTTTACCGGCACTATGTGCCTGACGGATTTTCATGTGAGAATGCCATCTACTATCAGTGGGAGCAGACCCGCAAAACAAATCTGCGCGGGCATTTCAACTTCTATTTTTCGATAATTCGAAATTCCATCAACAGCGCAAGCCTGCTGATATATATATTTTTACTGGCTCTTATCGGCACTGCAGGCAGCGCCATATATGACCTGCTCAAGCTGCTGCTTGGCTGATATATGCCGGAAATAAAATGTTAAAAAATACAAATATCTATAAGTTAATTTTTGGAGGCAACAATGGAAACAGTAAGTAAAGCAATTATTTTTGCAGTGGAGGCCCATGACGGAATGCGCCGCAAACAGTCAGAGTCTCCATATATTCTGCACCCGATGGAGGCCGCAGTTATCGCCGGCTCCCTGACAGACGATCAGGATGTTATAGCGGCGGCGGTGCTTCACGATGCAGTGGAGGACGCAAAGGTTCCCATAGAGGAAATAAGCAGCCGCTTCGGCAAAAGAGTCGCAGAGCTTGTCCTGTCGGAAACAGAGGACAAACGTGAGCATCTCCCGAAGGAGAGCACATGGAAGCTGCGCAAGGAAGAAGCCATACAGCTTCTCAAGGACACAAAAGATACGGATATAAAAATCATTTATCTGGGCGACAAGCTCGCCAATATGCGTTCCATTTATCATACATGGAAACAAGAAGGCCGCGATATGTGGAAACAATTCAACCAGCAGGATCCTGCCGAGCACGCATGGTATTACCGCAGCATTTCGGAAAACCTCAGCGAGCTTGCAGACACCCCTGCCTATCAGGAATTTAATGAGCTTATTCACAAAGTATTTAAGGAGGTATAGCATGAGCGAAATAGTAACATATCATACGAACGGCAGCGCTCTTATCATCTGTTTTGCCGGACGTGTAGACGCATCCAATGCGGCGGAAGTCGAAAAAGAAGTTTCGGCGGCGCGCGCCGCATATCCGGGCATGAGGCCTGTGATTGACGCAGAGAATCTCGAATATATATCAAGCGCGGGGCTTCGTATTCTTCTGCGGCTGCGCAAGGAAGAAGCCGATATGGCTGTTATCAATGTATCACCGGAGGTCTACGAGATTTTAGAGATGACAGGCTTCACAGAGATGATGACAGTAAAAAAAGCATACCGCCGTCTTTCAGTTGACGGCTGTGAAATGATCGGCAAAGGCGCCAACGGGGCTGTCTACCGCTATGATGCGGAAACAATTATCAAAGTATACTTTAACTCCGATGCGCTGCCTGAAATTCAGCGCGAACGCGAGCTTGCACGCAGGGCGCTGGTGCTTGGCATCAATACGGCAATCCCTTACGATGTCGTGCGCATAGGGGAAAGCTACGGAACAGTAATGGAGCTTCTGGCTGCAACCTCACTTTCCAAGATGATCAAAAAAGATCCGGAGCACCTTGAAGTGCCGCTGAAATATTATGTGGATATGCTCAAACAGATTCACAGCACGCAGGTAGCGCCCGGCGATATGCCCGACATGACACAGGTGGCGCTGGACTGGGCGGCATTTGACCGCGATTATCTGCCGGAAGAGCTGGGAAACAGGCTTTACAGTATGGTAAAAGCAGTTCCGAAGCAGCAAACCATGCTGCATGGCGACTACCACACCAACAATATCATGGTGCGCGATGACGAAGCGCTGCTGATTGATATGGATACACTCTGCACAGGTCATCCGATTTTCGAGCTTGGCTCCATGTTTAACGCATTTGTCGGCTTCTCTGAAGCTGACCATGATGTGGTACTGAACTTCCTCGGTTTTTCATACGAAACAGCGGAAATATTCTGGCGCAGAGCTCTTGCCATGTATCTTGGCACAGATGATGCGGACCGGATTGACGAGGTGGAGCGCAAGGCAAAAATCGTCGGCTATATGCGCCTTCTGCGCCGCACCATACGCCGCAGCGAGCCAGGCAGAGAACAGCTGATTAAACATTATTCTGAGCAGCTTGCAGCCCTGATTCCGACTGTGGAGCAGCTGACTTTCTGATACAAAAATATTGACCGGTATCCGGCGCCGGAAATATTCAAAAAACAATTGAAAAATGTCAAAAAACAAGATAATATAAACAAATGAGTGATGAAAAATCCAAAAACATCATTTGCACCCTAACAGATTCGCTTTTTCTGCGTATATATCTACGGTAAACCAAAATAACGCAGATTTCAAACAGACCGCTTGGCAAATCAGACAGGAGACGCTATGAAAAATTTACGAGAATTATTTGAATATCAGAAATTCAATCCCAACCCTCGTCTGCAGGCAAAAATCGATGAAATCACCGGAAAATACCTGTCAAACGGTGTTGAACTTGGTGACGATGATCTGGATGTGGCGGCTGCAGGCGATCCTTATCAGAGTGATTCTCATCTGGAGAAGCAGGATGAAGACAAAATATAACGCGCAGCAAGACATCTACAACCTTTATTACGACAAGGTGTTTGGTTATGTTCTCAACAGGGTGCACAGCAGAGCCGATGCCGAAGACATTGCTTCCGAAGTTTTTCTGAAAATCTTTTCAAAAGCAGAGGAGTTCGATCTCAAAAGAGCCGGAGCCTCTACATACATATTTCGGACGATGCAGACTGCACTGACGGATTTTTACCGCAAAAACAGCATGATTTGCACTCCGCTGGAGGAAATCACATACGGACAGGAACCCTCTGAAAATCCGGATGCAATGCTGGAAGCTCTGAACGAGGCTCTGGATATATTGCCGCAACGGGAGCTGGCTGTGATAGTGCTGCACTATTACCATGGACTAAGCCACAGGGAGATTGCCAAAAAAATGCACCTTTCCTATGTGAATGTCCGTCAGCTGTGCCATGTTGCTCTCAAAAAACTGAGAAAAGAAATGGGGGAGACAATATGAAAGAAACTATTCAGTCATCGGCATAAAAAAATGGAAATATACAGAAGCATCTGTAAATCGATATTTCCTATATATATAAAGGAAATGTCGCAAGCGGATAAAGGAATATGCCCTCGATGTGGAAGCAAGATGAAATATATGTCATCTGATATTCGTCCAGTTTTTCCTGAAGAGAGATTGTTAATTGAAATTTTACTGGGGCACGAACCAAATGAATTGATTGAAAAATCCGTATGGGCAGCTAACAGCAGATACTACATTGATGGCAAATCCATAGCATTGCCAAGTTCGCTTTTTAAGACTGCAGATGCAGATGTTATTGCAAAACAACTTGAAACCCATAAGAAAAATAATAGCTATGCCTTTTTTGATAAAGATATAAAACGATTCATTGAGGCAAATGCACTGAGACTAAATTACTTGAAGGATGAACCGACTTGAAACAATCCTTAACTGCCATACCGATTTATCTCCGACCCAGCTTTTGCCGGCAGTAAAAGAAGATATAGACCATTTTGTGGGCGATGCGCCTCAATTTGATGATATCACGATGCTTTGTTTGGAATTTAAGAAAAAAATCAATAGATAAGGAGGGCATGAGTATGAAAGAACTATCTTTAGATGCAGTTGTCGAAAACATTGACATTGTGACAGATTTTGTTAATGAGCAGTTGGAACAATATCATTGCCCTATAAAAGCTCAAATGCAAATCGACATTGCCATTGACGAACTATTTGGTAATATCGCTCACTATGCCTATAATCCAGACACTGGTCAAGCAACCGTGCGAGTTGAAGTCTTAGAAGATCCTCTTTCTGTGGTGATTACCTTCATTGACCACGGCACACCTTATGATCCTCTATCCACAGAAGACCCCGATATAACTTTGTCAGCAGAGGAACGGCAAATAGGTGGGCTTGGTATTTATATGGTGAAAAAGAGCATGGACGAGATTGTTTATGAATATAAAGATGGTCAAAATATCCTGCGTATAAAAAAACAGTTTAAGGGGGAAAGCTAAATGGAAAACAATACGATTTTCAGAA
>CAVDMD010000132.1:0-5774 GCA_963609975.1 bacterium
AATTCTCTGTTGTTAAGACTGACTGTTTCCATTATTCACCCAGCATGATAATTCTGAGGCCCGCTTCTTCAAGCATATCTACTGCAAGCTTGTCCGGATAGCCTTCTTTTACAACTATTCTGCTGATTCCGGCATTGATTATCATTTTGGCGCAGATGACGCAGGGCTGATGGGTTACATAGATGGTGCCCCCTTCGATGCTCTGGGCTAAAGTTGCCGCCTGTATTATGGCATTCTGCTCCGCATGGAGAGCCATACAAAGCTCGTGGCGTTCGCCTGACGGAACTCCGAGTTTTTGTCTGAGGCAGCCGCCGCGCTCCTCGCAGTGCATGATTCTTCTCGGCGCACCGTTATATCCTGTCGCAATTATGTGTTTGTCCTTGACTATTACAGCTCCCACCTGTCTTCTGAGGCAGGTGGAGCGTTTGCTTGTCAGAACGGCCATCTCCATAAAATACTGATCCCAGTTAGGTCTTTCCATTACTAAATTCCTTTCTGTTAATAATATATTTCTGCAAGATACAGCCCCTGAGGAGGCGCTGTGGGTCCTGCTTCTGTTCTGTCTCTGCTTTCGATTATTTCTCTGATTTGGCAGGGGTTTATCCTGCCTCTGCCGGCCTCAACGAGTGTCCCTGTTATTATCCTCACCATATTGTAGAGAAACCCGTCGCCTGTAACCGATATTTCTATCTCCTCGCCGTCCCTGACTATATCAAGGGAGTATACTGTTCTGACTGTGGTTTTTCTCTCCTGACCGCCTGATGCCTGAAAACACGCAAAATCATGAGTGCCTGTGATATAATCCGCCGCAGTCTGCATTGCCTCCGTATCAAGGGGCTCTGCTATCTGCCAGCAGTAGTTCCTGCGAAAAATATCGGCAGTTCTGCTGTTTAGTATTCTGTAGACATATCTCTTGCTTTTGCAGTCAAACCTTGCATGGAAGTCCGGCGGCATTTCCTCTGCGTCAAGAATTCTGATGTCGCCCACCGAGGCTTTGTTCATGCCGCCTGAAAGAAGATTGTTTGCGGCAATCATGATACGCTCCGCGGGTATGGTGAAATCTCCCGAAAAAGAAGCTCTCTGCCCAAGAGCGTGCACTCCTGCGTCTGTCCTGCTTGTGCCGTTTACAGATATGTCTGCACCGCACAGAATTGAAAGCACTTTTTCGAGCTCGCCCTGTACGGTTCTTGTTTCGGGCTGTCTCTGCCAGCCGTGAAAACCTGTGCCGTCGTATGCAAGGGTAAGAAGAATATTTCTTGTCATTGCTATTTCCTCGGAAGAACAATAGTTTTGCTGTCTTTGGATTCTCTGTAAAGCACAAACCGTCTGCCTATAGCCTGAACAAACTCTGCTCCCAGTCTGTCCGCAATCTCGTTTGCCGCTGTCTTGGGGTCAAGGCTGCAGCTTTCCTGCATTTTGACCTTGATGAGTTCTCTGTGCTCCAGCAGATTGTCGATTTCACTGATTACATTTTCGGTCACATCGTTTTTGCCTATATATACAACCGGGTCAAGCTCATGCGCAAGACTTTTGAGGTAGCTTCTCTGTTTACTTGTTATCATTATCTTTCTCCTAAAAAATTTATACCTAATTGTATCACATACCGGCAGTATAAGCCACCAGTATTCTGATATTTATATCTGCCATATTACAAGCATATATATTACCGCTGCGGCGCTGATATACGGACCCAGCGGTTTGCTGTCAGTCCTTTTGATTTTTTTCATTGCAATAAGTATCGTGAAGGCCATGGCGCTTATGACGGACATACCGATTATGATGGCGATGATGCCTCTGAGCCCTGTTATGAAGCCCAGCGCCGCCATAAGCTTGACATCGCCAAAGCCCATAGCCTCTTTGCCTGAAATCAGCCTGCCCAAAAGCGCCATCAGCAGCATCACTCCGCCGCCGCAAAGCGCTCCGTACAGCATATCAAGCGGGCTGTCATGGTAATTTACAAAGCCCACTGCGCATACCGCAAGGGCAATGACGGCCTGATCGGGTATTATCATATATTTGGCGTCAGCTATGGATATAATTATAAGGAGCCACATTGCCGTCATAACAGGCAGAGCAAACAGGATATCATCTGCCGCCAGCCTGACTCCGCCGGTAACCATCAGCACAGAAAACAGTGCTTTCCATGGTCTGCTGTTTATTCTCTGTCTCTGAAGCTTGTCCTCTTTGGGTACCTCGCCGTAATCACAAAGCCACTGCGCCGGTATATGATTGAATACATATACAGCTCCGTTGCCGCCTATAACCCCCAGTATAAGCGCGGCTATTACACTTACAATCTGCAGCATTATCGTTTTATGTCCTTTCCTGCCTTCTTTTGGCGGTTTTTGTCGATTTGTTTGACATTCTTTTTTCACCGAATCCTTTATACTTATATCAGTTTTATTCATACGAAAGGATCAGCATATGAAAAAAGAGCTACTACCTATTTTATCATCAAACCATGAAAATTGCACTACAAAATCCAAATTTACGGATAAATTTGAAGAAAATTCAAATGTGCGGTACGAAGAATTTCTCGTTCATGAAATCCGCAATACCCTGAACGATATTTCGGGCATGGTCTCATTCCTTGCAAAAACAGAGCTTACAGCCTATCAGCGCAGCCTGCTTGACCGTATCGCAGCCTCGTCATCTGCGGCTTCGGAGCTTCTCAGCGGATTTCTTGCATATTCAAGAACAGGGAACTTTGAAGTCAGAAATGTTGAGTTTTCAATAAGCTCGATTTTTGACACATTAAATGACAGCTACAGACTCCCTGCGGAAAAAAAGAATCTGAAATATCTGCAAAGCCTGACTGTTCCCGATAATCTTTATGTCCGCTCCGGCAGATTTCAGCTTTTTCATATATTAAACAATCTCCTCGGAAATGCGCTGAAATACACGAAAGAAGGATATATTGAGCTGGGAGCGGATACAGTCTCCGAAACCTCTGATGCCGTAACCGTCAGGTTTTTCGTAAAAGACAGCGGCCCGGGTATTCCGGAGGAAGTGATGAAAAACGTTTTCGGCAGCGACAGGCAGACAGCAGCAAAACCCGGCGCCGGCGGTCATGGCTTCGGCCTTTATATATGCAAAGCTCTTGCAGGAGAACTTGGAGGCAGGCTCAGCGCAACATCTGACGAAAACGGTTCCTGTTTTTGTTTTGCACTTACCTTTGAAAAAGCATATCCGCCTGTTCTGCCGGCGACTCTCGAAAACTGCCGCATCCTTGTAATTGATGACGATTATCTTAACTGTGAAATAATTGCCGACTGTCTTGCGCCCTGCGGAGCAGTATGCGATAATGCACAGTCAGGGGAGGAGGCTATTGCCATGTGCCGCCATCTGCCCTGCGATTACTATTCGGTAATTTTCACTGATGTCTGTATGCCCGGTATCAGCGGGCTCAGGGTTGCAGAGGTTCTTAAAAGCGACCTTTGCATATCGGCTCCTGTTGTTGCAGTCAGCGGCAGCGAATGCAGCAGCCCATATATTGACGCCTGTATTATCAAGCCTCTTGACAGGGCTGAAATCGTTGATGCTGCCGGCAAAGCCGCCGGCGGAAGCTTTGCGGTATCAAAAGCGGATGCTATGGCAAGACTTGGCAACAGACAGGATCTTTATGATAAGTATTACAATCGTTTCATAAAAAACTATACGGATTCCGCACATGAGCTTCGCCGTCTTCTGTCTGAAAACAAATATGATGACGCATACAGAGTGGCGCACAGTATTAAAGGTCTTTCGGGAACACTGGGGCTTGCCGAGGTATACGGCAGAGCTGCAAGGATTGCGGCTTCTCTGCATGACAAAGAGTTTGCAAGTGAGACGGATATAAAGGGGCTGGAGGAATCGCTCAATAAACTGTTGCCATAGTAAAAGCCTGCGTGGTACAATCGTGATATGAAAAAACATCTATTTTTACAGGCGCCGATACAGGCAGGCAAGTCAACTCTGCTCAAAGAGGCCATGGAGCCGTACAGGGAATACATAGGCGGCTTTGTATCGCAGCGTCTTCTGGACAGTGAACTTAATACTCTGGGATTCAGGCTGGCGGATTATGCCGAGCGCCCGGAGCTTACGGCGGCTTTTTCGGACGGACTTTCAAACATATTTCTGAAGCGCACCGCCGGAGAGGGGCGGTTTGACATATCCGTATTTGAAAATCAGGCAATACAAATTCTTGAAGAGGCAAAGAGAACCAAAAAAATAATACTGCTTGATGAAATCGGCGGCGGCGAATTGAAATCAGATATATTCAGAAGTTATCTTGACGGGCTGCTTGGCGGTGATGTTCCGTGTATCGGCGTTCTCAAGGCGCCAAAAGCTGCGGCAAACACGGGCAGAGGGATAGGCGCAGATCTCAGTGACGCAAATGCGGATCTTCACAAAACGGCAGGCAGTTATGATGCCGAAATTCTAAGCTACAGCAGAGAGAAATTCAGCGAGCAGAAAAAATACATACAAAAATTTATTGAGAGAAACCTGTGAGGGTGTTTGCGGCGGGCTGACCGGCAGCGGTAAACAGCGGTGAACGGCGTTTTGGCGGCAAAAAAATATTTGACAACAGGTGTTAAATGATATAAAATGACTTTGTGTCATGCGCATGGCACTGTTTTTTAGTGCTGTGATATGCACAGAAGAGATAGCGGCTGTATATACGGGCTATCCGCTAATAAAAATTAGTAATGCCGAACAAGCTGAAGCACTGCTTCAACCCAGTAGGCAGCACCGAAACAGATACCTGCGATGTATCCCAGTAGGTAGAAAGGAACAAAAATGAAATCATTTATCGCAAAACCTGCAGAAATTGAACGTAAATGGTATGTTCTCGATGCAGAAGGCAAAACCCTCGGTAGACTTGCTTCAGAAGCGGCAGCTATCCTCAGAGGAAAGAAAAAACCTATCTATACTCCACACGTTGACTGCGGTGACTATGTAATCGTAATCAATGCAGAGAAGATAGAAGTGACCGGCAAGAAAAGACAGAAAAAAATCTATAAGCACCATACAGGTTATCCGGGCGGACTAAAAGAAATAACTTTTGAAAAGCTGCAGGCAAAGGATCCTTGCGAAATCATCAGACACGCAGTTAAGGGAATGATGCCTAACGGCAGACTCGGCAGACAGATGTACAAAAAGTTTAAGGTTTATGCAGGCCCTGATCACAATCATGCGGCTCAGAAGCCTGAAGTATGGAATTTCTAAAGAAAGGGAGGAATAGACAATGGCAAAAATGCAGTATTACGGAACAGGCAGAAGAAAGTCTTCAGTTGCTAGAGTTAGATTAATCCCTGGAACTGGAAACATCACTGTAAACAAAAAACCTCTTGAAGATTATTTCGGAATGGAAATAGTTAAGAGAGAAGTAAAAAGACCTTTTGAAATCGCAGGCTGTGAAGGTAAATTCGATGTTATCGCAACAGTAACAGGCGGCGGATTTACAGGTCAGGCAGGCGCTTTAAGACATGGTATTTCAAGAGCTCTGTGTGTAGCTGACAAAGAAAGCTACAGAGCACCTCTGAAAGCTGAAGGTTTCTTGACAAGAGATTCAAGAATGAAAGAAAGAAAGAAATACGGCTTAAAGAAAGCAAGAAGAGCAAGTCAGTTCTCAAAGAGATAATTGCGACAGATACAAAAAGAATTTTTGGAGATGCCATCCGGCCGGAGGGCATCTCTTTTTCTGTAATATAGGGAATATCGATTGTAGATATTTCCACTTTTTTATAATATAGGAAATATCGCTTTAGAGATATTTCCGTATATTTCAAAGA
>CAVDMD010000133.1:0-5728 GCA_963609975.1 bacterium
ACAGCTATATTAGATTACCAAATCCATCTCCCTTTGTCAATGCTTTTTTTGAAAATCTTTTGCAAAAGTTTTTGCCGGTTTTCTGAAGCTCCCGGAAGCCCCTATTCTGTGCGCCTGTGGAGCCCGAAACCTATATATAATATGACGCCTATCGCATTGTATACGGCAAAGAACATATACACTCCGCCGCTGCCCCATCCGTCAAGTATGGCTCCGCCTATCATCTGGCATACTATGGCACTGGCGTTTGAGCTTACGGCATAATAACCTGACACCGCAAGCCCCGTAAGACCTGCCGGAACCAGCCTGCCTATATATCTGACCGCTTCGACAAGAACAATGCCGTTTACCATGCCCTGCAGGAAAAACAGCGCAGTTATCGCAGCCGCCGGAGGACAGGCCGCATACCAGCCGTATCTGATTACCGATATTATCATTGCCGCCGGAATCATTTTTTCGAGGGTAAAGTGTTCTGACAGTTTTTGAGACCACGCCATAAACGGAGCCTCGCTTCCCACCATCAGAAGCATGGTCACCGCCATTCCCGCCATACTGCCCCCGCAGCCGCTGTAGAGAAATGTGAAGTATGTATTGTTGGCAACATTGGTGCCGCCCACAAAGAATACGGCAGCAACAAGCTTAATATATCTGCTGCTGTGAAGCAGAGCTCTGAACCCTGTTTTTCCCTCCGGGGCTGTCTCCGCAGGCTGTGTTTCACATTCAGCAAAGAGTGCATTATCTCTTTTTTTCATCAGACTTATAAACACTGCGGACAGTATATAGCTTGCAGCATAGATGAAGAATATTGCTCTGAGATCCGCAGCACCTGCAATACGCCCTGAAATGAAAACTCCCACCGCATATCCTACGGCGCCCCACATTCTTGCCTGCCCCAGAGCTCTGCCCTCATCAATGCACATTGCATCCACAAGCCCCGTGACAGGAGCCTGAAAAAAATACATTACCGCATATATAATCAGGAATATGCCGTACATATGCACTGCCGAAAGTCCGAGAGCCGTAAATGCCGCGCATATGCACAGCAGTCTTACAACTCTGCTGCCGTTTTGGCATCTGTCAAACACACCGCCCCAGAATGCAGAGGCAAATATTGCAGCAAGCGTGCCTGCCGCGGTAACAGTACCGATCTGAGCTCCCGTGAATCCCTGCTGCGCAAGATACCTGCCTATAAGCGGCATCATCGAACCTATTGCCATATACGAAAATGTATAGATAAAAATATATCTGATATGTGCTCTGTCCATAAAAACCTCTCAAAAAATATTACCGGACAAGTATATCACAAAGGCTGTCTGCAAACAATATTACTGTATATTTCTGAATTTACGGAGGTTTGTATGTCCATTGTACTGATAAGAACTTTTATTCTGTATTTCATAGTTCTGTTTGCCATAAGGATTATGGGCAAATCGGAGCTTTCTAAAATGTCGCCGTTTCAGATGGTGGTCATATTTATGATGGCCGAGCTTGCAGCAATTCCCATAGAGTCGCCCACCGTTTCATTCATAAGCGGTGTTATCGCCATTTTTACCCTGCTGTTTTTGCAGGTGCTGATATCATATATATCGATTAAAAGCGAGAAGTTCAAAAACTTCATAAACGGCAGACCCAGCGTCATAATAGAAAACGGTCAGATAAACCGTGAGGAGATGCGCCGCCTGCGGATTTCCATAAACGATCTGATGGAACAGCTTCGCCTTGGCAACACGCCAAGCATTGCGGATGTAAATTATGCGGTGCTTGAATCAAACGGAAGTCTTTCCATAATTCCAAAGCCCGACAGAAAAACCGTAACTCTGAAAGATATGGGGATTCCGGCCAAAAAAGAAATTCTGCCCTCGGTTGTAATATCGGACGGCACTCTGTACGAGGAAAATCTCACAAATGCAGGGCTTGACACCGGCACGCTCAAAGCCGGGCTTGCCTCCTGCGGTATAGAAAGCTTTGATGATGTGTTTCTGGCAGTATGCGATGAAAGCCGCAGGCTTCATCTATATGCGGCCGACAAAGATGACAGGACGGCAAAGGAGGTGAGCATATGAGGGCGCTGGCTGTTTCAAGTATCTGTCTTGCGGTTCTGCTCGCAGGCTGGGGCGTTTTTCATTACATTTCCGCAGAAAAGACAGATGAATACATTACGGAAATAAAAGAAGTTATAATTCCTGCGGTAAGGGCTGAGAACTGGGCCGCAGCACAGGCCGGTTTTGATGAGTTCGGCCGGGACTGGCACCGCTACAAAAAGGCCGCCGCATATTTTTTTGATACGGCGGCACTGAACGAAGTCGATTATTCTGTCGCACGTGCCGAGGAGTTCATAAGAGCAAAGGATCCGTCCAACTCGGCGGGAGAGCTGGCTGCATTAAGAGAGCAGTTTAAGTTTCTTCATAAAAACGAAAGCATATCCATGGGAAATATTTTCTGACGCATCAGACCGGGGCTTTGCTCTGATATCTGCCGCATCTGTCCTGAAAGCAGCCAAGCAGAGCATCACCCTCCATAAGTCTTACCACCTGACAGCTGTTGCCGCACCCGCTGCAGGTAAATTCTTCTGCATGGACTTCTCCAAGGTCTGCATCAAAGCCTTTGAACCGGCTTTTGTTTTTGGCAACGGCTTCCGCGGCAATTATTGCAGCTCCCACAGCACCCATTACTGTATTATGCTCAGGCACTCTGATTTCCGCCCCTATTTCCTCTTCAAAGGCTTTTTTAATACCTGCGTTGCAGGACACTCCGCCCTGAAAGCAAAACCCCGGCTCAAGTTTTTTACCTCTTGCCACATTGCTCATATAGTTTCGTACAAGAGCCCTGCACATCCCTGCCAGTATGTTTTCTGCAGATACTCCCATCTGCTGCTTATGAATTATATCGGACTCTGCAAACACCGCGCACCTTCCTGCCACAGATACCGGCGCATCGGCCTGCAGAGCAAGTCGCCCGATGTCCGAGGTTTTAATTCCCATTCTCTCTGCCTGCCTGTCAAGAAACGAGCCTGTGCCTGCCGCGCATACCGTATTCATTGCAAAGTCTCTGACATATCCGTCTTTAATAAGTATTATCTTTGAATCCTGTCCGCCGATTTCAAAGACTGTTCTGACCTCCGGATAAAGCGCCGCAACAGCTCTGCCGTGAGCCGTTATTTCGTTTTTGACGGCATCCGCGCCTGTCATCATGGCGGCTATGGCTCTGCCGCTTCCGGTTGTCCCGGCGCCTGCTATATCCTCTGACCGAAATTCTCTCCCAAGAAGCTTCATTCCGCGGGCCACAGCTCTGATGGGACTGCCTTCTGTTTTGAGGTAAAGTTTTTTCAGCACGCTGTTTTTTTCATCAATTACAACAAAGTCGGTACTCACCGACCCCACATCTATACCAAGATACTTCATTTCCTGTCCTTTCTTTTTCTTGCCGCAAGCATATCCGCAAATGATTCCAGCCTGGTCAGATAACCGGCATCTCCTGTCATTTCATCAAACACCATATGCAGAACATCAATACTGTTTTTGTCCGCATTGTTTTCAAATACGGTTTTGGCTACGATTTCAGGCATACAGCCTGCCGGCATAAGCTGCACTATTCCGTCAAAGCCCAAAGCCTTGTAGTCATCTATCGCCTGTACTGTTTCGTGAGCGTATCCTCCTATGGCATACGGCATATAGCGGCTGTGTTTTCTTTTTGTTAATGCCGGTCTGACCGTATAGCCCGCCCACCAGCTGAGAGTCATCGTTTTCTGAAATGAAATCCCCATATTCATAAGCGTTTCCTCTATGTTGTGATTTGCAAACGGCTCTATGCAGGTATATATTTCTCCCGTAAGCACCAGCCGCACCGGGTCTTTCCTCCTGCCGGTTCTGACTCTGTCTGCCAGTGTTTCGTAGCAGTCCATAATTCCGAAAGCCTCTTTGAAGGTCTTTGCTTTTTCGATTTCATTAAACAGGTTTCTTCTAAGAGTCACAAGCTCTGCCGGATTTTGAACATATCCTGCCATAAAAAAGCACTGCTGCTCCAGCAGGTCTATTCTGAGCATCAGCTTTTGAGCCTTTCGCAGCATACGGATTGTTTTTACCGCGCCTGCAGAACCGTTATCTTTCAGGCTTCGCAGTCTTGCCGCAAATTCTTTTTTCCCTATCGTTTTCGGTGAATCCAGTACAATCCATTTCATACTGCATCTGCACCCGTCCATCGTGTCTGCAAGCAGCTGGCAGTACTGCCCCAGTCTGCACGGGCCGTTGCTTGCCGCCATAACAGCCGTATCTGCGCCTTTTTGATATCCGTCAATCAGATTCCCTGCCATAAGCTTAAACGGCAGACATATTTCATCAGGCGAAATTCTGCTGCCGCACTCAAGCGTCGCCGCGCTGTTTAACTCCGGCACCGCCGTCTGTATTCCCAAGGACTCAAGCAGAAGCCTAAGCGGTATATATGCCTTGCCTATATGGGGAAACGTAACTTTCATACCTCTGCCCCTCTGACTATGTCTCCAAAGGCTTCAAGTCTTGTTTCAAAGCCTGCCTCCGCTCTGTGCTCATCAATTTTGAGGCTGAAAACCGGTACGCCGGTAACATATTTATATATCATGCTTTCAAGTATGCTGTCTATGCCGCAGCCGGATGACGACATACATATAACCGCATCCACCGTTTTCTGCTCGGAGAGTATGACGGCTCTTGCAAGTATATCTGTAAGAGCCTCCCAGTACGGTCTTTTTAACAGGTGCAGGTTTTCTATCCTCGTTATTTTTTCGTACCTTGATATGTTCCTGCCCTGTATCACACCTATCCCCATGCTGCGAAGTCTGTCTGCAAGGTTCATGTTGGAATAGGTGTTGCCCAGATTGTATTCATGCGCAGCTATGAATACATTGTGTCTGTAGCCCTCATCATCACTGCAGCGGTATTCTCTCTGCACCTTTATGGCTCTGTCTATCGCTTTTGCAAGGCCACGCCTTTTTATCTTAATTTTTCTCAGCTGGTGCTTAATATATCTTCCCAGCTGTTTTCTGTCGTTTATCTCAACGGCTTTGTCAAACACCAGCCTGTCTGACGCAGCCATATCGGGCATACCGCATATCTCGGGGCACAGGCTTTCGCCGAATTCTGTTTTCATAATCCGCGGCACGCATACATACCTGCATTCTTCCGACAGTCTGTCTATCTGTCCTCTCATAACTTTTACGGGCAGGCAGGCCTCGTTTGCGCAAAGCCTGCCGCCGCGCTCTATTATATCCTGATCTATTTCGTCAACGTATTTAAGCTCTATCCCCATTTCCTCTGCCAAGGCGGTTATAAAAGGGCGGTATCTGTAGTACACATAGCCCTTGGGCATTCCTATAATCAAAACAAAAACCTCCTGAACAATATATAGATATTGTTGACAGGAGGCTCATTTGTTATACCTACTGAATCACTTCATACATATCTGCCGCATCTTCTTTGCGCACAGTCTCAAGTATCTTCGTTATTCTGACCTTAATCACGCTGTTTCCGAATCTTATTTCGACCACATCGCCTTCTTTTACCTCTGTACCCGGCTTGGCCACTTTGCCGTTTACCGTTATTCTCTCCTGCTCACAGGCCTCCTTGGCAACGGTGCGCCTTTTAATGAGTCTGGAGTTTTTAAGGTATTTATCTATTCTCATATTCTCTCCTAAACCAAAAATACTGCTGAAGCCCTAGTCCGGTTTGTGCAAGCAAACCGCGACAGGTCTCATGCA
>CAVDMD010000134.1:0-5719 GCA_963609975.1 bacterium
ACAGCTATATTAGATTACCAAATCCATCTCCCTTTGTCAATGCTTTTTTTGAAAAAGTTTTGCAAAAGTTTTTGGAAGTTTTTGCCACTGTTTTAGTTGTCATATTCAGTCGTATAATGCACAACCTCTCCCGTATCCGCATCTATAACCACATCGTATTCCAGACCGCCGCAGTCAAAGCTTACTTCATAGACTCCCTGTTCAAGCTCTATGTCCATATTATATATCTCAGAGGAGTTTACTCCTGCATTTTTTATGGCAATTTCCTTTGCTTCATCTGATGACACATCAGCTTCTCCGCTGCCGCTGACACTGTATGAGCCCTCTGCGTTTTCTTTTTCATAGCTCAGGATGTTTCCTGTCTGCGCATCAATTTCAAAGCTGTATTCCGTATTGTCTGCATAAAACTCAACCTCATATTTAGCAATGCCGTCATCCGACTCAAGCTCCACATATGAATTCATCACATCCGTTTCCTTGACTCCGGCTTCTTTGATTGCAGTTTCAAGCGCGGCTTCTTCACCGATTACATCCTCCGGCATCTGCTGACCGCCGCTTATTTCCATATCGGGCTGCTGCTGAACATCATTGCTGCCGCCTCTGGCCGCCGATACTGCAAACACCGCTCCTCCTATCACTATAACTGCTACAGCTATCACAAGTGCGATTTTAAGTTTTTTGTTTGCTTTGTTTTCGTTTCCATTATCTTTTATTGTTTCCTTTTTTAATTCTTCACTCATGTTTTTTCCCTCCATATTAATGTTATTTATATATATAACACGGGGAACCGGCGGTTTATTGCACAAAAATAAAAAAAAAGACAGATAGATTTCTCTACCTGCCTTAATATCCGTAATTACAGTAATCCGCCGATCTGCACAAACAGTGGAGCGAATACAAGTGAAATGATAGTCATAAGCTTGATAAGGATGTTGATTGACGGTCCGGATGTATCCTTGAACGGGTCACCTACTGTGTCACCAACAACTGTAGCCTTGTGAGTCTCCGAGCCCTTGCCGCCGTAGTTGCCTTCTTCAACGTATTTCTTGGCATTGTCCCATGCGCCGCCTGCGTTTGCCATCATTATAGCGAGTAACACACCTGATGAAAGTGCTCCCGCAAGCATTCCGCCAAGACCTGTAACTCCAAGTACAATACCTACGATGATAGGAACCACGATTGCAATAAGTCCCGGAGCGATCATTTCTTTGAGAGCAGCGCCTGTTGAAATATCTACGCATTTAGCATAGTCAGGTTTTTCTGTTCCTTCCATGATGCCTTTTTTCTCTCTGAACTGTCTTCTTACTTCTTCAATCATCTGGTTTGCCGCTTTACCTACAGAGTTCATTGTAAGTGCTGTGAACAGGAACGGCAGCATTGCTCCGATGAATATACCTACGATTACGATCGGGTCTAACAGGTCAACCACTGTCAGGCCTGCAACCTCTGCATATGATACAAACAGTGCAAGTGCTGTAAGGGCTGCAGAACCTATGGCAAAGCCTTTACCTATGGCTGCTGTAGTGTTTCCTACCGCATCAAGCTTGTCCGTAATTTCTCTTACCTGCGGAGGAAGCTCCGACATTTCCGCAATACCGCCGGCATTGTCTGATACAGGACCGTAAGCGTCTACTGCTACAGTCATACCTGTTGTTGAAAGCATACCCACCGCTGCAAGAGCAATACCGTATACGCCTGCAACCGCATATGATACAACAATACCGATACAGATGCAGATGATAGGCCATAATGTTGACATCATACCAACACCGAGACCTGAAATAATAGTTGTTGCCGAGCCTGTCTGTGACTGCTCTGCAATTCTTTTAACTGATTTATAATCTGCTGAAGTATAGATTTCAGTGATTTTACCGATTGCTATACCTACGATAAGTCCCGCAATTATAGCCCATGCGTATGAAAGGCTGTGAAGCATTGCATTACTTAATACAAATGATGCGATAATAACTATGGCACCTGAGATATATGTTCCCATGTTAAGGGCTGATGAAGGGTTGCCGCCTTCCTTGCCTCTTACAAGCAGTATGCCTATTGCTGAAGCCAAAACGCCTATAGCCGAAAGAACAAGAGGGAATACAGCTGCCGCTGTTTCTGTGAATGCTCCTCCCGCATTTGCGGCTGCAACTGCAGCAAGCGTAATAGCGGATATGGTTGATCCTACATATGATTCAAACAGGTCTGAACCCATACCTGCAACGTCACCTACGTTGTCGCCTACGTTATCTGCGATAACTGCAGGGTTTCTGGGGTCGTCTTCAGGGATTCCGGCTTCAACCTTACCTACAAGGTCAGCGCCTACGTCCGCAGCCTTGGTATATATACCGCCGCCTACTCTTCCGAACAGTGCCATTGATGATGCGCCAAGACCGAAGCCTGTTACACATTCCATAACTGTTGCAAGGTCAAGTACGCAGAATACGATACCAAGTCCAAGAAGTCCGAGGCCTGAAACGCAAAGCCCCATAACAGCGCCTGATCTGAACGCAACCTTGAGGGCTTTTGCCATGCCGCTTTCTTCTGCCGCATGTGCTGTTCTGACATTACCAAGAGTTGCAACTTTCATTCCGAAGAAACCTGCAAGAACTGACAGCAGTGCGCCTATTACATACAGTATGGCTGTTACCCAGCTGTTTAATGCAAATCCTATAATCAGGAATAACACCACTATAACTATTGCCATAGTCTTGTATTCTCTTTTAAGGAATGCCATGGCGCCTTCGCGAATATGGCCTGCGATTTCCTTCATTCTCTCGTTACCTTCGTCAAGTTTGCCGATCCAAGCAGCAAGAGCGTATGCTACTATTAGTCCGACAAACGCGGCGACAGGTACAAGAATTGCTAGTGTGCTCATTTTTAATACCTCCTCTGCGCTTTTTCACACGACTATAAAAGGCATCGAACGATTTTCTTACAGAACGATACCTCTTATAGAAAAAAGCACATATTAAATTAATAATAATTTAAAACAATTTAATATATAATTATTCCATTGCTACAAGTACCAATGAAAGAACTATAAAAAGAATACCGGCTACTGTTGTAACCTTGTTTAATACTGCGTCGTATTTCCTTGCTCTCTTTTTGCCGAAAAGCTGCTCTGCACCGCCACCGATGGAGCCTGATAATCCGGCGCTGTTTCCTGACTGGAGCAGAATTGATGCTATAAGCACTATGCTGGCCAGTCCAAGTAATACAAATAAAAAAGTATTCATCGACTAATACCTCCTGAATAAGTAACCACTAAAGTTTAACACAAGCGAATATAAAAATCAATAGATTTTCGCACACCTATTTGTCGAAATTTGAATATTAGTATGCAGATTGTTTATATCACGGAACAAAAATACGGGCAGACAATTGTAAAATGTCACAAATCAGCTTCAAAAAAGATGCGGCGCGGCAGGCAGGCAAACCGTTTGTTTTACTGAAAACCGCAATATATATACCGCAGTCCGGAAATCCGACTATAAGTAAATCCGCCCTCTGCCCCCTGTATCTGCGGGAATTTGCTTTGTCAGGATTTTGTTTTCTTCAGCTCATATATGTAAATTCTCACGCAATTCTCCCCTCGCATTGATATGTTGGCACAAACTTTCTTTAATTTTTTGTTGTTTTATCACAATTTATTCTTGACAAGCCGTTCTGTATCTTGTCTTTGACAGTTTTTTAGCGAAAAAAGTCCCGTATCCCGCTCTACAAGCGGCTTGCGAGACTTTTTTGAAGTTTATGAATGCACGTTACACTATCTATTTTTTTGTCTGTGAACAAATATTTTTCATTTTTGCAATAGGTACTATCTGCTTTGAAGTGCAAAAGCCAAATGCATTGTGCAGGGCGTCAGTCAATTCTGTTCTGGTATAGACAGGCTGATAACCTTTTCCCTCATATTTCATGAAATCCATTTCCTGCAAAGTCGGCAGTATTTGCTCAATGGTATATTCGTTATCGAGTTTTCTTTCCAGATACCGATAAACTATTAATGCGATAAAACAAGTGATGAAGTGTGCAAGTATCCGTTCCTGACGGCTGAGGTAAACCGGACGTGCTTCAAAATCTGTTTTCATGATCCGGAAACATTCTTCAATTTCCCATCGACGTTTGTTCGCTTTGACGATGCTGCTTACGCTGTCATCCAGATTTGTGCATACCGCATAAAAGCCGTCATATTTTGATTCTTCATCAATAACGGACTGGTCGATGTAACTTACCGATTGTTCAGCAATCTCACCATCTTCGGTTGCATGTTCTGTTTTAATAAAGCGTTTTGGATCATTCTGTTTTTTACGGTTTATGGCTTTCTCGCCGGATTCTACAAGCTTTTTGGCACGTTCAATTTGCCCTTCTCTTATACGTTGCATATGATTCCGGTATTTAATGGAATAGGAAACGATCAGTTTCTGCTCTATGATCTGCTTGCGGTCTCCTTTTTCTGTGTGGACAATGCCTTCTTCTTTTATCCATCTTGTCCTATAAAAGATTTTGTCTTTATCCAGATCGTCATCCAGTTCTGATAATTTGTATTTTTTCCCTGATGTATCCCCGTCAAGTGTCCATCCGTCATCAGTCATACACCATTTCTGCAAAAAGCCCTTCAGATTTTTAATGGGTTGCGTTGTGATATATCCACGCAGTCCGTCAGTTTTATCATAGGTGTTAAATACCCGGTTTGTTGCCGATGAAAGACCAGCATCTGTGCATACGACAAACTTTGACAGGTTAAAATCGGAGAGCATTTTTTTTTCTAATGGAATCATGGTTATCTGCTCGTTCCTGTTACCGGGGTAAATGGAAAAAGATATAGGGATACCATCCATATCCATGAACAGTCCCATACCGACAATCGGGAGAGAGCGGTTTTCTTTGCTTCTCCCAAACTGCTTATCATCTGCAGCGGAATCTGTTTCAAAATAAAAGTTAGTACAGTCGTAATAAATAACCTGTGTGTTCCGCTTTTGGATTGCTGTACTGTTTTTGAAAAGGCGGCTTTGTATATAATCAGATTCCTGTGCAATAACAGAGAGCGCACGGTAAATATCATGAAGTTCAAAGGAAGGCTGTTCTATGAACCTTTTCGCTTCTTGAAAGCTGCTTTTTTTAGAGGAAGGATAAAGAATCCGCGTATAAATAAGTCGCGAGAGTACGTCGTTAAGATCATACTCAAAAAGATATCTTCTTGAAATCGCGCGACATATCTTATGAAGTCCCAGCTCATAATAAATATCCTGAAGGAAAAGATATCCGCCATTGAAGCGTCGCTGCTCATTCATAACGAGATCTGTTCCTGCACAAAGTTGTATATTAAATTTTGCATGATCTTCCTTTTCGGCTTCATTCATTAAGCGCACCTGTTCTTTTGCCCATGCTTTGGCATCCGTCACCCCATAGGTTTCGCAAATGTATTTTTCAGAGCCAAAGGACTTGACAATTTGAGTTTTATTTTTACCATTAATCCGAACCGTTTTAACAGCTCGGTATGTAGTAGAATATTTTCCTGTTGTCCAACCTAATCTCATAATGCACCTCCTGTTTATATTATAGTGGAATGGAGTGGGACGTGCAAGCAAAAAATGAAAAATTGACAAAAAAATAAGGCCATTACTGACTTTGAGAGGCTTTTTATGGGGTTACACTGTCAAACTCCCGTGTATTTTCAACAGCAGAAAACAGAATGTTAAAGAAAAGAGGACTTGAATAGGGC
>CAVDMD010000135.1:0-5681 GCA_963609975.1 bacterium
TTTTTTTATCCTTCAGGTTTATGATTTCAAATTCATCACTTCTGCCTTCTGTAAATGCTCTGATTGCCGCCACTGTATTTCCCTGTCTGGGACTTCCGTTAAGTATCAGTTTTTTCATGGTATTCTCCTCCTTGTTTATAGTAATTTATTTAACTCTCCGCCATATATCCTGCCTGCACATAAGCGGTATTACAGCTTTGTTCATATTAACTGCCCGATAAATTCAATGGCTCCCTGTTTTCCCCCTGAGCTGCGAAAGCAGAACTGCTGCCAGAATAAATACACAGCCTGTCAGTTTCATTCCTGTCATGCTTTCGCCAAGCAATATAATTCCGAACAAAAGGCCAAAAACAGATTCAAAGCTGCATATTATAGCTGCAACTGTCGGCGATACTCTCCTCTGCCCTGCGAACTGACAGAAGTTTGCCACTCCCAGAGACATTATTCCTGTATACAGAATAGGCACAGCAGCTTCATATACCATATTTATTTCAAACGGCTCCGCAGCTATAACCGCCATTGCAAGACTCACAGCCGCACCTACGCCCATCTGCACAATCACAAGCAGAAGCGCATCGCTTCCTTCTATAAATTTCGATATGGCTATAATCTGCAGAGCGAAGCAGAATGAGCCTGCAAGCAATATAAGCATTCCGCTGTTTGCGGTAACTCCACCGCCTGTTACAAGATACAGGCCGATCCCTGAAAAAGCAACTGCAGTCCAGACAACCGGACGTATTTTTGTTTTGAATAAAATTCTTGCCAGCACAGGCACCATAACCGAATACAGAGAAGTAACAAATCCTGTTTCTCCGGCAGAGACCAGACTAAGGCCAAGCTGCTGAAACACTGTTCCCACACCGTCGAGCATCCCTATAATTATCCCTGCTTTTATTTGCTTTCCAAAGGGAGTGTTTACCTGTTCATCTCCGCCGGCAAACATTTTGCGTACAAAAAATACAACCAGCATAAAAACAAAAGCTGCAAAGAACCTCATAGAATTAAACATTAACGGTCCTATATCTGTCATGGCAGCTTTTCTGACAGCAAAAGAGCTTCCCCACAGCACCGTAGCAGCTATAATAAGAAATACCCCAATCATTCTGTAAGCCGTGCTTTTTTTGTCAATACTGTTCATTACATTTACCATCCTTGCTCTCTGAAACAGACAAAAGACCATCCGGCAGGACAGCCTTTTATCCGTTTATAAAAAGGTGTTTTTTATTCTATGTCTACTGACTGAGATGCTGCAGCCTGCTCTTCCTGAAGATGCTGCTGCCATGTGGTAGTATCTGCCTTGCCAAGTCCGAAAGGTGAGAAAACGCAGTAGAACAGAACCGTAACAGCTATAATTGCAACTGTCATATGCTTTCTGTATTTCCAAGGAGTCATATCCACTTCATAATGCTTCTCTGCGTTCTCTATGAAGTCCTCAGGACGAGGTTTGAATTTTGATACAATTATCATAATCAGGCAGTCAATTATAAACAGTACCGCTGTCCAATAGAAGTAGTGAACTCCTCCCAGCACAGGAAAAGCCATAGGCAGCAGATAGTTCAAAAGCACATAGGCCGCTATATGAGTTATCATCATAAACTTTGCCGCATATGCAGAAGTCTTTTTTGAAAATATTCCAAACAGCAGTATTACCAGTATCGGTGAATTGAGTATTGCCAGTGATGACTGAATAAATGTTGTAACACCTGCCATAACAATAAGACATGGTGCAAAGCATGCTGAAAATACAGCTACAATTACAGCAAACCGCCTTCCGATTTTAACACACTGATAATCGTCTGCATCTTTTTTAATATACTGCTTGTATATATCCATGGCAAACATAGTCTGAATAGAGTTTATAAGACCGTTTACAGTTGAGAGAATAGCACCGAACAGAACAGCGGCATATATCCCCAGGAACCATGTCGGAAGTATTGCCTGCGAAATCGTGCCGAACACAGAATCTCCGTTTCCAAAATCCATATTCGGCCATGCAAGCGCTGCACATATTCCCGGTACTACAAGGAATATTGGGCTGAAGAAATCAACCAGTCCTGCCAAAATCATACCTTTTTGAGCAGAAGCAAGGCTTCTGGCTGCAAGGGCTCTTTGTATAATCGACTGGTTTGCTCCCGCAAAATAAACATTATTAACAAGAAGCCCCGTAATAAGTACCGGCCATGGCCACCATGGAGCATTTGACGTTGCTTCGTTCCATGCGTTCATCATTTCCGGTCTTGTGGTCAGGAATTTGTCAAGTCCGTCAATAAACGAGCCATCGCCGCCAAGCTGAGTTGAAAGGAACACAAAACATGCAACAGGTATGATAATCCCAAGTCCAAACATTGCTCCGCCAAAAACTGTATCGGAAACCGCAATAGCCTTCATTCCTCCGCAGAGAACATAGCCCAGTGATATTGCAAGCAGCAGCATGATTACGATTACAATAGCGGTAAAGTTCGATACTCCCAGCATCTTATCCAGATTGATAAGATTTACAAAGATCTGAGCTCCTGCATATAAAGCTGCAGGCAGGAAACATATTACATACGATAAAATCATTACAACTGCAATAATCGCCCTTGTGGCTTTGTCAAATCTTTTTTCAAAGAACTGCGGCAATGTAATAACACCCGCGTTGAGCAGTGCCGGCAGAATTACCAGACCTGCAATAACAAGACCTGTCCAGAACAGACCCTGGGTTGCCCATACGCCCATTCCTACAAATACTGACTGACCGTTGTTTCCGACAAGCTGTTCCGCAGAAAGGTCTGTCATTACAAGTGATGCGCATATGACAACGCCCGCAAGTGAGTTTCCTCCCAAATAGTAGCCTGTAGAAGATTGTAAATCACTGCCTTTTGTTTTTCTGTATGAAATGTAAGTAACAATTGCCATACACAAAATGAATGAAATAACAATCCACCCAAATGAATTAAACATTTCAACCTCCTAAATATACTTAGCCGGATTTCATATTACAGTATAAATTATAAAATCCGCTTCAACAATAAGTTCACTAAAATTTTAGAAAATTTATTAACTGCTGAAAACAACCTTTAGTCCACTATTCGTTATCCTTTTGTTTAACAGTGTCTGCCCTGCTCCTGCTGTTATATACTTTGGTATATAACAGCAGTTCATATTTTTCTCAGGCATATCCCGGCAATCAAGTAAGGGTTTCCTGCAGCAAAGCGGGAAACCCTTATCATACAATTATTTTATGTTTTCAAAAAAGCATATAATATCTTTAACAATATCTTCTGTTATCTCCTGATTAAGCTCATGTGTGTTTTCAGGATATATTTTGTACCTGGCATCCGGCAGCAGTTCTATCAGTTCTTTTCGATGCTCTTCCGTTACCAGATCATCCAGTCCGCCCCACACCATCATTACGGGAGCTGTAATCATACCGGCGAACTTCGTAAAATCTACAGATTCCAGTCCGTACCAGCCTGCTTTCCAGCAGTGGCAGGGCCACCTGCTTAATGTCTCCTCAATATAATCCGGAAAATCCCTGTCATAATATATCCTGTAATTCGGAATCCATTCTTCTCTGGAAGGCGGGTTTTTCTCATAGCCGTCAAACAGCTCATTAAAAGATTTCATATCTTTGATATCATGATGAAATCTGGCAAAGCTTGATGCCAGAAACAGCCCCTTCACACGATCCGGTATTGAAAATCCAAGTCCCTGCAGAACAACACTTCCCATGGAATGTCCTACTCCGTAAAAAGATTCTATTTTCATCTGATTCAAAAATGATGTCACATCCTCTACATGCTGTTCGACAGTATATGCAAACTGTTTCGGCTTGTCAGTATCGCCATGCCCTCTTAAATCCAACGCATACATATGATACCTGTCTGCCATAATCCTCATCATTTCCTGATATGCTCTTGATGAATCCGTATAGCCATGCAGCATAATCACATTCTCACCGTCAGGATTGCCGCCTTCAACATAGGTCATATTTATTCCTGTATCAAGCTTAATTTGTTTTTTTCGCCTGTCCCACGCTGTATCCATTACCGTTCCTGTTTTGATCAATTTTCTCACTTCCTTTTATAACTATGCCTCCAGGTATTCGTTTTCTTTAATAACACCTGTCGCGCGGTCAATTTTCTCATATTTTTCAACGGTTTTTTTGACAAGCACATCAGCAATCAGTATTGCTATAATGCCTCCGCAGATTTTGCCTAAAGTTATAAAAATAAAGAAATTAGGCTGGAAATTCATTGTAAACGACAAAGCATCGGCTAACACATATGAAGAACAGATTGCAAACGCCAGACCTCTTACCTTGTCCTTAGGCCTAAGCTCAGGGAAAAGTCTTACAAATGCCATGGCATTGCACATAGTTCCCACCATTGCTGTTGCTCCTAATTTGGTAAATCCGATTTTTGCTCCGATTTTTTCCAGCGGCTTTGCAAAAGCTTTTTGTATGCAGTAAATCATAGGGTATGCGCCGCAAAGCATCAGACCTATTGCAAAGCAGAGCTCTGCTCCTCTGAACTGATCTGCCTCATCTGCCAGAATCGGCTGGAGTTTCCACGCATCACCGAATATGCTCGTAAATATTCCGGTATAATAGTTGATTATCGATAAAACAAATGCGATTTTAAGTATTACATTAAGAATATTAGCAAACCATAAGAAAACTTTTGTAACCCAGTCCGGTTTCAGATAAAGACCCGCCGCAATTATAATACAAAGAATTGCCATAGGCAGTATGTTCATAATTATCGTATCCCATGTATAATGCAGCTGCATAGTGCTCTCCCCCGAAGTGCTGATTTCCGGGCGAAGCTTTGGATTAAACAGCTTCATCAGGGCTGCTGTTATGAATATGCCAAAAGGAATAGACATAATACCTGCAAGAAGTCCCAGACTGAAATATTTATGATCCCGCTTTGGGAACAGAGCCAGTCCTATAGGAATAAAGAAACAGATAACAGGGCCCAGCAGATAGCCTGATGTTGTGGCCATCATCCAGACTTCATTTGATGTGGATAAATGTTTTGCAAGATAATATCCGCCCATATCAACAGATACAAACCCGCTTGCCAGAACAGACGGATCCACTCCGAACAAACCGCAGTATTTCGTAAACACAAACTGCGCCAGCATTTCAATATACGGAAGCAGAGTCATAAAACCACATACGGACCATGAAATAATTCCGATTTGCTCTAATCCCAGCATCCACTCTCTGCCCAAACCTTTTTCACTGTCTTTTAATGAAAAAATCACGCCAATCACAGCAAAAATCATCATAATCCAGACAACAGCCTGTCCGAATCCTCCAATAATTGCATCCATCATAATTCAAAAGCTCCTCCTTTTAGTAAAAATATAAAGTCAACTATTTTATATAAAGTATACTCTCTGAAACTGATGTATAAAAACTACTTTCGTATAAAAAAAGATTTCCTGTTCTTCGACATAATATACTTTTGTGTATTGCCGTACACCTGTTAGCAGTCTTGTATAAACTTTTGAATATGTACCTTTCCATTGTTAGCAATTCCTGCAGGATTCCGGACAGAATAAACCTGTATACAACAAATGAGCCTGCTGGCTCATTTTGCTGCTTCGTTATTTCAGTCGCTTTGTAGGCCTTGAACCCTTGGCAACCTCCTGTTTTCTTTTTTTCATTGCCTCAGCCAGCTCGCTGTCCA
>CAVDMD010000136.1:0-5635 GCA_963609975.1 bacterium
GGGCTTCAGCAGTAGACTCTTACAACAGTTTGCGTAGAGTCCTTGCATGAGACCTGTCGCGGTTTGCCTGCACAAACCGGACTAGGGCTTCAGCAGTAGACTCTTACAACAGTTTGCGTAGAGTCTTTGCATGAGACCTGTCGCGGTTTGCTTATACAAACCGGACTAGGGCTTCAAGAACTTGCCAAGAACACAAAGCACGATTGGAAGAAGTTTACGGCGAAAAGACCTAACCCAATTTGTGAAGCAAATGCAAGGGATGAAATTTGGAAAGGAAGTTCAGATTTGATATTCTATACATATGATGAAATACAGAATTTTAGAGGAACGGCATTTATTGAGCTGCAGTTCTGCAGGACTCCTGCGGATACTGATATAAAAGATTTGGTGGCAGTAGACAGCATTGAAAACGGCAGGAGAGATTCGCTGTATGTAACCGATGCAGACAGGTTCTACAGTGAGTACGGTAAATATTTTGACTGCGGGGTATATAACAATCTTGAACAGGGTAGTGTAGATATATATGGCATCAATTATTACACCTCATCGGTGATCGATACCGTTACAGCCGGTATATGCAGTGACAGACCTTTGGATTATGAAAGGCTTTTATGCTGGCTTGAGGCATCAGAAGAATACAATGGTATATATATCTTAGGCATATGACGGAGGTACAGAGTATGATTCTCTATTTCAGCGCAACAGGCAACTGCAAGTATACTGCGGAGACTCTTGCACAAAAAACAGATGATAAGGTGAAATCAATCTCTGATTTTATGGATGGCATAGAAAAAGCTGATTTCAGAGGTGAAAAAAGGCTTGGAATTATATCGCCGACATACAGCTGGAGGCTTCCGAGTATAGTAAGAGAGTTTGTGCAGAACACCGAAATTACGGTTTCAGAGAACACTTATGTATATTTTGTATCAACCTATGGTACAACTCCGGGCGCATCAGTACACGAAATGCGCAGGCTCCTCAGAGCGAAGGATATAGAGATTGACAGCGTATACAGCATCAGAATGCCGGACACATGGACTCCGATATTCAATCTGTCAGATGCCCGCAGGGTGGAAGCTGTAAATGCGGCAGCCGAATCAGAGATAACGGCAGCAGCCGACAGCATACTTGCAGGCAAGAGGGCAGGGCATATGAAGCGGCAGATGCCGGCATTCACGCTTGCGATAGCAGGCAGAATCTATGACAGGATGAGGCGTACAGACAATCTGTATGTCGAAAACAGATGTATAGGCTGCGGCCTGTGTGAGAGAAAATGTCCGGTTAATGCAATACAGATTAAAGGCGGCAGACCTGTATGGACAAAGCAGCAGTGCGCAATGTGCCTTGGCTGTCTGCACAGATGTCCTGTATTTGCAATACAGTACGGCAGAGGCAGAACCGCAGCCCATGGTCAGTATATCAATCCGCATACGGATTTGTGACAAAAAACAAAAGCACCCTCCGATAATCCGAAGGGTGTGATTTTCGTGTCTATTAGATTTCTGAAGCAACAACTTCCTTGCCGTCGTAGTAATTGCAATTAGGACAAACTCTGTGCGGAAGCTTAGGTTCATGACACTGTGGGCAAATTGATAAACCCGGAGCAGTTTTCTTCATGTTTGCAGATCTTCTGCTGTTTCTCTTTGCCTTTGATGTTTTCCTTTTTGGTACTGCCATTGCTACACCTCCTTCTGTTCATTAGTTTGTATATTTCAAATTTGTTTGATTTGCAACGTTAATATTATAACTTTGAAGTTGAGCCTTGTCAATACAAAGATTAAAATATATTGGATAATCTAAGCTGTTTTTTGAAACGATATATATGCTCAGGCGGTATAGCGCAGGCTGATTTCTAAGTTGTCAGCTGCCTCCCCTACAATTCGGGGAGTGTCAGTCCGTATTTCTTCATTTCAGACATCAGATTAAACAGTACGGCATTTGAGGCCTCACACAGAGGCAGTCTGTATTCGGGATGTATTTTTCCCATAAAGCTCAGGGCGGCTTTTACAGGGACAGGGTTCACGTCCGCAAACAGGGCGTCTATGAGAGGCTTCATATGAAGCTGCATTTTTCTGGCTCTGTCTGCATCTTTGTCAAGACAGGCATGAGTCATAATATGCACGTCATTTGGAACTATGTTTGCAATGGTGGATATGCAGCCTGCAGCTCCAAGCGCCATCATGGGAACCGTCATATCATCGTTTCCCGAATATACATCGAAGCTTTCGGAAATTGCTCTTGATATGCTGCATACCTGAGAAATATCACCGCTGGCCTCCTTGATGCCTACGATGTTGGGGTGATCTGCCAGATAAAATACGGTATCAGGAAGGATATTGACTCCTGTACGGCCGGGTACTGAATAAAGTATGCAGGGAACATTAACTGAATCCGCAATTTTTTCATAATGCTTTATCAGTCCTTTCTGACTGCACCTGTTGTAATAGGGAGTTACAAGCAGCAGCCCGTCTATTCCGAGCTTTTCCAGCGTCTGCGCCATCTCTACGGCATGAGCTGTATCATTGCTTCCGGCGCCTGCAATCACAGGTATGCGTTTTTCCGGAGGAACTCCGTCAAACACACTTTCATCGGGATGTTCTTTGAGTGCATACTGCTGCACCTTGTTTACGGTGAATTTAACAACCTCTATATGCTCCTCGTCTTTTAATGTTGAAGCCTCTCCCGTAGTGCCGCAGGAGATTAAAGCATCGATTTTTTCATCAAGCTGCCACTGAACAAGCGAATTGAGACAGTCCCAGTCCACATTGCCGTCTCTGAACGGAGTTACAAGGGCTGTGCCTGCACCTTTGAATATTGACAAAAAAGCACCTTCTTTCATATTTACTGATAATATATGAAAAAGGGAACGGAAGTGTGAAGAGGAGTGCGGGCAAATATCGGGAATATGTTGTGAAAAATATGTAAAAGAATATACAGTTGCGGCATATATATTCAGTATAACGGTATTTTGTTGCTGAATGATAAAAAAATACATATTTTGCTTGCAAAAATAGTGTGCAAATGATAAAATAGAAACATATTTTTTATGTGTTAACAATAATTTTAGGAAAGAGGTGAACAAATTGGATAAAAAATTAAGAGTAGGTATACTCGGCGGCACCGGTATGGTGGGACAGCGTTTTATATCACTACTTGAAAATCATCCATGGTATGAAGTCGTAACTATCGCAGCAAGTGAAAGAAGTGCCGGCAAGACCTACGAGGAAGCAGTAGGCGGCAGATGGAAGATGACCACCCCTATACCTGAATCCGTTAAAAAAACAGTAGTAATGAATGTTAATGATGTTGAGCACGTTGCAGCTACAGTTGATTTTGTTTTCAGCGCAGTTGATATGAGCAAAGAAGAAATCAAAGCAATAGAAGAAGCTTATGCCAAGACAGAAACTCCTGTAGTATCAAACAATTCGGCTCATAGATGGACAGACGATGTACCTATGGTAATTCCGGAAATCAATGATGATCATTTTGAAATCATTGCAGACCAGAAAAAAAGACTGGGAACCGAGAGAGGATTTATTGCGGTTAAGCCAAACTGTTCAATTCAGTGCTATGTTCCTATTCTGAATGCGTGGAAGGAATTCGAGCCATACGAAGTAGTGGCAACAACATATCAGGCAATTTCAGGTGCGGGCAAGACATTTGCAGACTGGCCTGAGATGGTTGAGAATATTATTCCGTATATAGGCGGAGAAGAAGCCAAGAGCGAAGACGAGCCACTCAAAATATGGGGACATATTGAAAACGGCAAAATCGTCAGAGCAGAGTCGCCGAAGATTACCTGTCAGTGTCTGAGAGTGCCTGTTTTAGACGGACATACAGCAGCTGTATTTGTTAAGTTCAGAAAAAAACCGACCAAGGAACAGCTTATTAAAGCAGCCGAAAGCTACAGAGGTTATCCTCAGGAACACAATCTGCCAAGCGCCCCTAAACAGTTCATTAAATACTTTGAAGAAGACAACAGACCGCAGGCCAAGATTGATTGCGGTTACGAAAACGGTATGGGTGTGACAGCGGGAAGAATCAGAGAAGACAGCATCTATGACTTCAAATTCATAGGTCTTGCTCATAATACCGTAAGAGGCGCTGCAGGCGGTGCAATCCTCTGTGCAGAGGCTCTTACAGACAAAGGCTATATTACAGCTAAATAACCGTCAGATGCCAAAGACTGCAGATTGTATATCATTTGCAGTCTTTTTAAGATGAAAGGAGATAATATGATTGCATTTCTGACAAGCAGTCCGGGAGGCTATTACGAGGAATACGGAGTGCGCAAACCATATAAATTTGATGAGAGAAACGGATTTTTACAAAGGCTGACAGAAGTATGGAAAGATAACGCCAGAATACTTCTTATATGTGCGGAGCCTGAAAATACCGAGCAAAACGACAATATGAGAGACAACTTTGTCGATGCCTTCAGACTGAGCGGCCTTTCGGCAGCGGAAATCGAAATATGCGACGGCAGAAACAAAGACAGACTTCCCGAGCTTATTAAAAACCGGGATGTTGTAATTTTATCGGGCGGACATACTCTGACCCAGAACATATTCTACAAGGAAATAGGACTCAAACCTCTTATACATGAGTTTGACGGAATTATAATAGGGGTGAGCGGCGGCACTATGAACAGCGGCACAGAGGTTTATGCGCAGCCTGAACTTGACGGCGAGGTGCTGGATCCCGAATATGTCAGATTTACTGACGGACTCGGCCTTATGGACTATATGATACTGCCGCATTACAATGTGCTAAAAGACAAATTTCTTGACGGCAAACATCTGATTAATGAAGTTGCTGCAGCAGACAGCTACGGCAGGAAAATATATGCGATACCTGACGGAAGCTATGTGCTGATTAAAGACGGCAAAGCGGAGATAATAGGGGAGGCGTACCTGATAGCGGATGGTAAAATAACTGAATACAGGTAGGCATACAGATACATATCAGAGATTGCTCCGGGGCGTATTTTTGTAATGTTCAAAACAAATGCAGCTTAAGGCCGAAAATCTCAGTGCAGCCATTTGTTTTGTGCCTGAACAGCTGATACAGCCAAAGGCCCTGTACAAGGAAATGACGGTAAAAATCCCTGCACCGTCTTTTGTCCTGCTTTATAACGATGAGAGATATATGCCTGCATATCACGAAATGAAATTGTCAGATGCATATATGGATCAGGATGGAGAATGCTCTTTGCAATTAAGCATCAAAGTATATAATATAAATAAGGATGCAGGCAGTGAGCTCCTTGAAAAATGCCCTCTCTGAAGCAGTACAGTATGTTTGTCGAGAAGGTCAGAGAATACAGCAAAAACAAAGAGATCCTCACCGAAAGAGATATGGTGGAGATAATGAATAGCTGTATTGAGGATGGAATACTGCCGGATTTTCTGAGCAGGCATGGCAGGGAGGCGGTAGGAATGATATTTAGAGAGCTGACATAGGAGGAAGCAATGGAGATGTCCAGACAGGACGGATATGATCTTGGTGTCGAGAAAGGCGAGGCTTCCGGCAGAGCAGCAGAGAAGATTGAGATGGCGAAGGCTATGAAATCCGATAATTAACCTGTAGAGAAGATTTTAAAGTATACAGGTTTGCCTGCGGAGGAAATAGCAAG
>CAVDMD010000137.1:0-5584 GCA_963609975.1 bacterium
TCGCCGTAAACTTCAGCCAATCGTGCTTCGCACTCTTGGGAAGTTCTGACGTTTGACCTACCAACCATTTGTTTCACAAATGGGGTTAGGTCATAATAAAGCGGATACAAAAGTATCCGCCAAAACATAACAAAGTTCAGATATTGACCTTGCAGATTCGTATCTGCAGGTGAGAAGCGGATAACTTCTTCTTTACTACTCGAATATATTACCATCAGGCATATATATATGTCAAGAAAAAATTTATCCGCCGGAATTCTGATTCAAATGTGTATATTATTTGTTAGTAACGATATTGTAAGTGTCTCTTGCAATCATCAGTTCCTCGTTGGTCGGGATAAGGAGAACCTTAACCTTTGAGTCATCTGCCGAAATAACCATTTCCTTGCCTCTTACCTTGTTCTTTACAAGGTCAAGCTTGATTCCGAGGTTGCCCATCTCGTTGCAGATGATGTCTCTCATACCCATATCGTTTTCACCGACGCCTGCTGTGAATACGATAGCGTCAACGCCGTTCATCTCAGCAATATATCCGCCGATATAGAACTTAACTCTCTGAGCGAAAACTTTAAGTGCAAGCATTGCTCTTTCGTTGCCTTCCTCAGCTGCTGCCTCGATATCTCTGAAGTCACTTGATACTCCTGAAATGCCCAGCATACCTGATTTCTTGTTGAGGATTTCGTTTGCAACACCCTGTTCAAGATTTTCTTTTTCTCTGATGTAGGTTACGATGGCAGGGTCGATGTCGCCGCATCTTGTACCCATTACAAGACCTTCAAGCGGAGTAAGTCCCATTGATGTGTCTATGCACTTGCCTCTCTTGATAGCGGATACCGAAGCACCGTTGCCTAAGTGGCAGGTTATGATCTTGAGATCCTCTATATTGACATTGAGCATATCAGCAGCTCTCTCCGATACGTATTTGTGGCTTGTGCCGTGGAAACCGTATCTTCTGATACCGTATTTTTCGTAGTATTCATAAGGTATTGCATAGATATATGACTGAGGCGGCATTGTCTGATGGAATGCTGTATCAAATACGCCTACCATAGGAGTGTACGGCATTAATTCCTGACACGCTGCTATACCCAGAAGGTTTGGCGGATTGTGAAGCGGTGCAAGGTCGACGCATTCTTCGAGAGCCTTGATTACATCGTCTGTGATAAGAACAGAGTGTGCGAATTTTTCGCCTGCGTGAACTACACGATGTCCAACAGCACCGATTTCGCTCATAGCTTTAACTACACCGTGATCCTCATCCTTGATCGCATCTATAACATATCCTATAGCGTCCTTGTGATCCTTCATAGGCACTTCCAGCACAAACTTGTCCATGCCTGTCTTGGTATGTGAAATCACCGATCCCTCCATACCTATTCTCTCAACAAGACCCTTGCAGATAAGCTCTTCGTTGGTCATATCAAGAACCTGATATTTTAATGATGAACTTCCGCAGTTGATTACTAAAACTTTCATTATATCGTTCCTCCAAATTTTATGTGTATTAATCAAAAGAAATTATACACCCTCATACAAGGCAAAATCAAGATAAGTTAATAATTTAACAAGCCTCGCCGTGTCATATTATGTTGACATGACAGGTAACAGGTAATAAAATGGCTTTGTATATAATTGTAGTAAAGGCGGATTTACTGATGCTGGTTAAAATCATTCTTTGTATAATAATAGGCATTGCTGCCGGTGCAGGCACCGGTCTTGCAGGCATTTCTGCCGCAATGGTGATATCCCCTATACTTATCGCCTATCTCGGCTTCCCCGCATATGAGGCCATTGGCATCGCTCTTGCCGTGGATGTTTTTTCGTCCTCAGCCTCATCGGTCACTTTCATCAGGAGAAAAAACACCAATATCAGAGCCTGCCGGAGAATCCTCGTCTGCGCTCTCGTATTTACAGCCGCAGGAAGCGTGCTTTCATCGTTTATGCCGGATTCCGTTCTCGGCCACGGCGTTATACTCTGCACCATCGTAATGTCTGTAAAATTTCTGTTTTTTCCGGATGCCAGACTTCCTGAAACCATTACGTTTGAACACCAGCGCAAAATGGTAACCGCAGGAAGCTGTGCCGTAGGCGCAATATGCGGACTGTTTGGCGCAGGCGGCGGCATGATGTTCATGATACTTCTCACCTGCCTGCTCGGTTATGACATCAAAACCTCACTGGGCACCAGCCTCATAATTATGACACTTGTCGCACTGCTTGGAGCCGCTGTGCATTTTACCGTGTCAGACAGCATCGACTGGACGGTGTTTTTCATATGTGCCGTTTCTGCCGCAGGCGGAGCAAAGGCTGCAGCTCTTTTTGCAAACCATGCATCTGCAAAACTTCTTAACATTATTATAGGTATTGTTTTTCTGATTTTATCGGCAAGCCTTATCGCCGCAGAATATGTCATCAGATAAAATTCCGTACATAAATACGGCCGTTTCAGGCTATAATAACAGGTGTATGGCGGCTAATTATCAGACTCTTCAAACTGTATACTATACACAGCAAAAATATTATATGTATACAACAAAATTCTTATTCAAACCCCTTGATTTTCAATTTCAAAGTGATATATTATATTCATCGGTTAATTACATAGATTGTAATTGGTTTTTTACAATTGATAAATAAATATAAAAGGAGGACTTAAAAATGTCATTAAATGCAAAAGAATATGTTGCAGGCCTGGTTGAAAAAGCAAGAAAAGCACAGGCTGTTGCCAATAACTTTACTCAGGAAGATGTAGACCTTATTACAGCAGCCGTTACTTACAACCTCACAAAACCTGAAAAGGCCAAAATGTATGCAGAAATGCTGGTTGAAGAATCAGGCATGGGTATTGCAGAAGACAAAATCGGTAAGATTTACGGCAAGGTATGGGGAGCATACATCCAGATGAAGGACAAGAAGTCAGTAGGACTTATTGACGACAACAAAGAAACAGGTATGCAGACTTATGCTAAGCCTATGGGCGTTGTTGCCGGCATCATGCCTGTAACAAACGGCGAGGCAACTCCTATCGTTAAGTCAAACATGGCACTCAAGACAAGAAACGCTATAATTCTGGCACCTCACCCTAAGTGCAAGAAATTAAACGTTGTTATCGTTGATGAGATCAGAGCCACTCTTAAAAAATTAGGATATCCTGAAGATTTAGTACAGACTTGCGCACCTGAATGGGTTAAGCTGGAAACTTCACAGGAATTAATGAAGCAGTGCGATTTCATACTTGCAACAGGCGGAGAAGCACTTGTTGAAACAGCTTACTCCTCAGGAACTCCTGCTATCGGCGTTGGCGTCGGTAACTGCGTATCAATCGTAACAGGCAAAACTCCTATGGACAAGGTTGCAGAAATGATCGTAGCTTCAAAGAAATACGATAACGCTACTTCATGCTCAACAGAAAACAACATCATCGTATTTGAGGACTGCTATGATGAATTCGTAAAAGAAATGGCAGCTCACGGCGCTGTTCTGTTCAAAGACGGTTCAGAAGAAAAAGCAAAACTTCAGAAGACTATGTGGCCAAACACTCCTAATGATCACGTATTAAACAGAGCAATCGTTGCACAGAATGCTGAAACTATCGCTAAATTAGCTGATATAGATGTTCCTGCAGGAACAAAAGTATTAATGGCTGAAGAAAACGGCGCAGGACTTGATCATCCGTTCGCAGGCGAAAAGCTGTCACCTGTATCCGGTATCCAGAAAGCTAAGGATCTTGACGAGGCAATCGACAAGATGATGGCTTGCCTGAACTATCAGGGCAAGGGTCACAGCTGCGGTATCCACACTAACGACGATGAAGACGTTGCAAGAGTTGCATCAGTTGCTCCTGTAACCAAGTGCGTAGTAAACCAGCCTCAGTGCTTAACAAACTCAGGCGGATGGAACTGCGGATTCCCTGTATCGATGACATTAGGCTGCGGTACATGGGGCGGCAACAGCGTATCCCACAACGCAACTTACAAAGACCTTCTTAACTTCACATATGTTTCAAGACAGATTCCTAACTGGAAGCCTGAAAAAGCAGAAGATTTCATCGATGCAGCAGTAATTGCAAAAGTTGATGCTTAAACCCTGTTTAATCAAAAATTAAATATTTCCCGGCAGAGGCGGGAGCCCCCGCCCTGCTGAATATTTTTATTGAAAAGGAGAAATGAAATGTCAGCTATTCTAGAAAAAGATAAAAAATACAACATTCACTCATGGAGTGCTCAGGGTGCGCTTAAACCGCTTGTAGTAGACAAGGCAGAGGGCATCTATTTCTGGACAGAAGATGGCAAGAGATTTACAGATATGTCATCCCAGCTTGTTAATTCAAATTTAGGTCACGGAAACAAGGCTATAGTTGACGCCATATGCGAACAGGCTAAAAAGATTCCTTTCATGGGACCTGCTTTCGCTATGGAATGCAGATCAGACGCTGCTGAAGCCGTTGTCAATGCTTCAGGCTTAAAAGGCGCTAAGGTATTCTTCACCAACGCAGGTGCTGAATCAAACGAAAACGCTATTAAGATTGCAAGACAGTTCACAGGTAAGCAGAAGATATTTTCACAGTACAGATGCTACCATGGTTCATCAGCAGGCGCAGGTATGCTGACAGGTGAACCCAGACATTTCTTCAACGAGCCCGGCGGCCCGGGATTCGTTAAATACGATGGACCTTATGCTTACAGAGCACCTAAGGCCTGCAAATTTGCAAACGATGATGAGGTTGCAGATTTCTACCTTGAATTACTTGAAAACCAGATTCTTTATGAAGGACCTGAACAGATTGCAGCTATCTGGCTTGAATCAATCGTTGGTTCAAACGGTATCCTGATCGCCCCTGTTAAATGGTACAAAGGCGTAAGAGAATTATGCAACAAGTATGACATCCTTATGGTTTGTGATGAAGTTATGGCAGGCTGGTACAGAACAGGCAAATGCTTCGCATTCCAGAACTTCGGCTACGAGCCTGACCTTATCACATTCGCAAAAGGCGTAACCTGCGGTTATATTCCTCTTGGCGGTGTTATTGTAAGCGAAAAGATTGCTAAATTTTTCGACGAAACTTCAATCGGCTGCGGATTAACCTACTCCGCTCATCCGATGGGCTGTGCGGCAGCAGTTGCAACTCTTGCCGAATACAAAAAACTTGATATTGAAGCAAACGTTGCAAAGGCAGGCAAGGTACTTGCTGAAATCGAAGACGGTTATGTTGATGCTCACCCTTGCGTAGGTCAGGTAAGACATATCGGATTATTCTCAGCAATCGAGCTTGTAAAGAGCAAGGAAACAAGAGAACCTTTAGTACCTTTCGGCAAGGATCCTGAAGGCTACATGAAGAAAATCCTCGGAATGCTTACTGCAGAGGGCTTCTGGACATATTCACACGAGAATATGATTATCGTAGCTCCACCGCTAATCATCACTGAAGACGAAATCGTTGAAAACATGAAGATTATGGACAAGGTATTAACTGAAGTTGACAAGTGGATCTAAGAGATAAATCAATAGAGTGGCAATCGCCACTCTATTTTTTTTATAATATAGGAAATATCGCTTTAGAGATATTTCCGTATATTTCAAAGAA